>NZ_JAUBQM010000046.1:0-50552 GCF_036701245.1 Microcoleus sp. Pol14D4 | reverse complement strand
CAGGGGAATAGCAGGATGCCAGACCAGCCTACGAAGACGAAGCGATCGCGTTTGAGCCAGTCGTCGAGTACATCAAAGATGCCTCTTTCGGTCTGGGCGCGTCCGACTGCGATTGTCATTACGCAAATCTCCAAATGGATATAATTACAGCGGATCTTTCTCTAGTCATTAGTCTCCAACCGTTGCCTCTGCTTACCAGAAAACAAGTTGGATTATGAACAGAGTTTACTTTTCTTTACCGTATTGACGATTATAGAGGTAATTCTTTACAAGAGCAAGTTTTTCTTAAAAAACTTTCGGCTCTTGAGTTTTGACTTGTGCGAAGTCCCCGAAGCCCTCGAAGTCCCCGAAGTCCTTGCCCTGCATTTGGGAACTTCTACTATATAGGAGTCTCTGCGCTTTGCGTCAGAAGCCCCGTGGCTTGGTAGATGTATCGCCCTCAACCTCGGATTTTTCTAAGAAACTGGGTTTCCGTGGGTAAGTCCTATATATATACTGAGGATAGAGCTCCAAACTTAGGTTTTTAAGACTATATGTTCAGCATTGACATCATTGTGAAAAATACACCCGTCTCGCTGTCGGTGCAGCGGAAGTTGGAGGAGGACGCTGAGACTGTTTACCAGCAGGTACTGGCGGCGATTCGCAACTCCCAACCGCAAGTTTTGGAACTAACTTGCGAGAAAAATCCTGAGAAAAAGGTGGCTGTAGTCAGCAGCGAGATTTCTGGGGTGGTGGTTTCTCAGAAATCGGGGGCGTCATCTACAGGCAGATCTCCGGGTTTTGTCTCGATGTCGGCTGCAGAATGAGGGCTGGGGGTGTTGGTGCCGATATGAGCCAGTCAGCCGTTGCTGTGCGGGATTTGGGTTTTTGCTGGCCGTCGGGCGATCGAGTGTTGCAAGGTTGCTCTCTGGATGTACCCAAGGGCGAGTTTTGGATGCTTTTGGGTACTAACGGCAGCGGCAAGTCTACGCTGTTGAGGCTGATGGCTGGGCTGCTGCACCCCCAGTCGGGGGAAATTGACTTGGGTGGGCGAGTGGGTTTTGTGTTCCAAAACCCGGATCACCAACTGGTGATGCCGACTGTCGGTGCGGATGTGGCTTTTGGTTTGGTGGAGGAAAAGCTTTCTAACGTTCAGGTGCGGGAGAGGGTGGCGGAGGCTTTGGAGGCTGTGAATTTGCTGGATTTGCAGCGGCGGCCGATTTATGCTTTGAGTGGGGGCCAGAAGCAGCGAATTGCTCTTGCTGGGGCGATCGCCCGTCACTGCGAAATTCTGCTGTTGGACGAACCGACGGCTTTGTTAGATCCTGATTCTCAGTTGGATTTGGTGGCGGCGGTGCAGCGGTTGGTGAAAAATCGCGGGATTACGGCTTTGTGGGTGACTCACCGTTTGGATGAGTTGAATTATTGTGATGGGGCTTTTTTGTTGGAAAAGGGCCAAGTGGTCGATCGGGGAGATCCGGCGCGTTTGAAGCAGCGGTTGATGCAAAGCCAAGATGTTTAGCTGTCAAGCAATTTGAGAATTAAGTCATTCTGCGAGGGAAACCGCTCTGCAAGTCAAACGAACTCTGCCTCCGCAGACTAAGAAATAAATAGGGTATTTAACCAGATTTTGGCGGCACGGCAATTTAATCTCGCAATCCTCGATCGCGCAACCAAGCATCTGCCCAAATTGTATCGGCTTCTGACAGCGGTGGTATGACTTCCCAGTTGCGATAATCTATCTTCAGGTCGTAACTTGCTATGTCGTAAATTTGATTGAATAATTCCTGCAAGTTTATGACAGGTTCGGTATCGCCCGATCGCAGCGGCAGAGGAAAGGCAGGCATCGCGTTTTGCACGTTAAAAGCGTACAAATCGGCTCTGGGACGGCGATTTCCCCGACATACCAAAACGCTATAGTGACTTTCAACATTATTGCCAATAACTGGCATTTTTCGACCGCGCCGCAATAAATCTATTTCAATTAAATGAGTGCGGCTACCTAAAATTTCTTCTCGCTTTTCCTCGTACATTTGTCGTCCTTTTCCTGTGCGCTTATTGCTAGGCGAGAGGATTTCAATCAGGGTGATTAGTTCTTGGTTTCCTCTTTCTCTAATTTCTAAATAGCCTTCCCGAACCTGGTAGGGCATGGGAATATTTACTGTCAAGGGTTGTGTTGGTAGCGCTGCAACGGCTACGTTTGATGTGATTAATTCGGTTGTAGTTCTTGGCTGAATTACGTTTACATCAGGAATGCCAATTGACAAATCATCATCAGCGGTTTCATAGATTCTCACTTCCAACGAGACTAAATACTTAGGACGCAGTTGTGGAGACAAAAATCTAAAAATTTCACTAATTAACAAGTGATGTAGGGCAGGCCAGAGTTCGGGATGCTCTAAATACGGGTCCATACCAGGAAAGGGAGATGGCATTGATGTGACTCCTTGACTCAAGTCTATTTATAGTTTAGCAACATTTTTTTGGGGAAATTAGGGTCGATCGCACTTCCTGCCAAATAGAATAATTCCTATTTGTGGAAGGGCGATCGCACTTGTTAACGGTTAAACTTTGATCGGCAATTGTGTTTCAATTGGAACGCTATTTTCATCTAAGACAGACACCGCATTTACGAAAACAATTGTATGCGGGACTGCGGGCATTAAGCGGCGCAGTGCATTTAGGTAAGATTCGGCATCGGGACGGCGGGCGAAACGGGCGACTGTTAACCGCTGACAGTTGGGGAGGTGGCGAATTAGATGCCAAGGTTGAAGTCGATCGCGATATGTCGATTGTTTTGGTATCATAGATGTGTTCTGCCCACTTTTGTGGGTGGTAAAGGAAAGGCGTTCGCCCTTGATTTCTCAGGTCGGAGGGCGATCGCTTATTTATGATGTTTTATATTAAACTCGAATACTCGAGTGTTGTCAAGAGGGAATGGGACGAATTAGGCTGCGAGTTCGAGAATTTGCTCAAGAGAAGGGTTGGAATCTGACAGAAGTATCCAAAAGAACAGGTATTCCATATACCACGATCATTACCTATGCCAATTCTCAAGGCATGGCTACCGTTGACTACACAGCTTTGGACAAGATGGCCCGTGCGTTCGATATTGCGATCGAAGATTTAGTCGAGATTTTGGAACAGTAAACTGATTATGCGTAAACGACGGCTCTTGCGTTAGCACTTTTTACACGATACTTGCGTATATTAGAATTTGGCGGCTGTAGACTAAAGTCAGGAGTTGTTCAGTCTGCCGGAGTTATATTAATGCCAATTAATCGTCTGTCTGACATGGAAGAGAACTTGGAAGATCTGAAAGACCAATTAGTGGGCAAGCAGAAGGCTCTAAATTTAGCACCGCAAGAAGAAAAGATCCGAATTAAACAGCAAATCCGAGAGCTACGCAAGGAAATTCGGGAGCAGGAAGAGGAGTATTGGCAGGTTCTCGATCGGCAAACGAAAACAGAAGAAATTCCCGAACATGAGGCTGAGATTATTGTTGCCGAGATTGTCGAAGAAGTTGGGCAAATTGAAGTGCAGCGGCAGTATCCCGATGACGTAGTTCAGATTTTGCAGGAGATTCGGGACAAGCTAAACCAACCGGAAGCAACAGCGGCCGCGAAACTTAAAGGCGTGATGTCACCAATTCCACCGTTTGTGGGAATTGCGTATGAAGTGGAGTTGGATACAGAGAAGTTTTTACAGCGACATTTTCCAACGTTTCAGGAGTGGGCTAAGGTATTAGCAAAAAAGTCCTAGACCTGGAGCGAAAAACAGCTAATCCAGGTTTCACAAGTTTTTACCAACTATACGATATTCCCTCGGAACTCGGTTCAAAAAACTTTGTCGGACGGGATGAGGAGATGCAGCAATTGCACGGATTGTTGCAGGATGGGAGCCGCGTTGCGATCGCCGCTGCGTCGGGGATGGGCGGCATCGGCAAGACAGAATTGGCATGGCAGTATGCAACTTTTCACCGCGACTGCAATACCTATCCAGCCGGGATTTGGTGGCTGTTTGTGCGGGAAATCGATTTAGCGCCGCAGGTGTTGCAGAAAGCGCTGCGAATGGGAATTCAGCCGCCGGATACTCTCGACAATCTGGAGGAACGGTTGCAGTTTTGCTACGAAGAGTGGGCAAAACAAACCTCTGGCAATGCTCTGCTGGTATTGGATGATGTCAACGATTACCGCGCGGTGCAGCGGTTGCTGCCTAGAAATCCCCGCTTTAAAGTGTTGCTGACAGCGCGACAAATTGTGCCGCCGCCTGTGGGGTGTTTGCCTTTAAAAGTGTTGAAACCAGAGGCGGCGCTAAACTTGCTGCGGCTGACGGCTGGGGATTTGCCGGGAAACGGGCTGGGACGGATTGATGCCCAGCTTGATGATGCTCAAGCGCTTTGTCAGTGGTTGGATTATTTGCCTTTGGGCATCGAACTGGTGGGGCGCTATCTGCGACGCAAGCGGGCGCTGTCTTTGGCAGAAATGCTGAAACGGTTGCAGAGTCAGCGATTGGAGGCGCGGGCATTGCAGGAGGCGGAAGCTGGGATGACGGCTAGGCGCGGAGTGGCAGCAGCCTTTGAGTTGAGTTGGGCGGAGTTGAAACTTCCGGCGCGGACGCTGGGGTGTCTGCTGAGCGTGTTTGCCCTGGCTCCGATTCCTTGGGAGTTGGTAGCCGACTGTTTGCCGGATTGGGATGAGGAGGAGTTGGAAGATTGTCGGGATTACGAACTGCTGGAACAGAGTTTGCTGTCGCTGGTGGAGGATGAAAGGTCAGATCCGGGTCAATCTGAGCTGGTGCAGCCACGCTATCAACTTCATGCTTTGATTCGGGAGTTTTTTGGGGCGAAATTGCAGGGACGGGCTGATGCTGAGGATTTGCGGAGAAGTTTTGCGGTGGCGCTGACAGCGGTGGCGAAGACGATTTCGTATCCGGTGACGCTGGAGGTGCAGGAACGGGTGAAGGAGGCGCTGCCGCATGTGGAGGTTGTGGCGGAGCAATGGTCGCATTTGCTGAAAGATAGTGATGCTGTGTGGTCTTTCACGAGGTTAGGGTGGGTTGCTCAGGGACAGAGTTCTTGGGTAGAGGCGGAGAAGTGGTTCAAAGCTTGCCTCCAGATGACACAGCAACGCTGCGGAGCCGACCATCCCGGTACGGCAACGAGTTTGAACAATCTGGCAGACCTATACCGTGCAATGGAACGCTACCCAGAGGCGGAACCGTTGTTAGTGCGATCGCTCTCGATCTGGGAGCAACAGTTCGGAGTTGACCATCCCCAGACGGCTATGAGTTTGAACAATCTCGCAGCCCTGTACTATGCAATGGGTCGCTACGCGGAGGCGGAACCGTTATTAGTGCGATCGCTCTCTATTTACGAGCAGCAGCTCGGAGCCGACCATCGCAATACCGCTCCGACTTTGAACAATCTGGCAGAGCTATACTGTGCAATGAGACGCTACTCGGAGGCGGAACCCTTGTTCGTACGATCGCTCGCCATCACAGAGCAGCAGCTCGGAGCCGAGCATCCCCACACGGCTATGAGTTTGAACAATCTGGCAAATTTGTACTATGCAACGGGACGGTACCCGGAGGCGGAACCGTTATTAGTGCGATCGCTCGCCATCTGGGAGCAGCAGCTAGGAACCGACCATCCCCATACTGCTCAGAGTTTGAACAATCTGGCAGAGCTATACCGTGCAATGAGACGCTACTCGGAGGCGGAACCCTTGTTAGTGCGATCGCTCTCTATTTACGAGCAGCAGCTAGGAGCAAAACATCCCGATACGGCAAGTAGTTTGAACAGTCTGGCAGGGCTGTACAAGTCAATGGGACGCTACGCGGAGGCGGAACCCCTTTTATGTGCGATCGCTCGCCATCCTGGAGCAGCAGCTCGGAGCCGACCATTCCCATACGGCAACGAGTTTGAACAATCTGGCAGCGCTATACCGTGCAACAGGATGCTACGCGGAGGCGGAACCGCTTTACCTGAGAGCATTAGAAATCTTGTTTAACCGATTGGGAGAGAATCATCCCAACAGCCAAACCGTTAGGAGAAATTTCATTGATTGTCTCCGGGAGGCGATGTCAGCGGGTCAAGACTCGCAACTTTCCCAGCATCGAACAACGCAAGCAATGCTTAAGCGAGTTCGGGAGACGGAGTAGCTGTTGCTGTTAGAGCGATTGTGACCAATTTCTTACTCAAATTTTTGGCGAATCGATTCATCTACAAAACTCCAGTTTCCAGATGGAAAGACAATGATTTGCTGTTCGTCGCCTGCGAAAATGTCAAGTCCGCCACTTTGTGGGTCAAAGCGGAATAGTGGGTTATGGAACCTCTTCTAATTCAGGAATATGTTCAGCTTCATAGTTTTCGACTAAAACACCAATAACGTCCATCATCGAAGCCAGGGGATGACTTTCATCCTCGCCCACTCGATCGATAAGGCTATCTAGTAGTTCGACTAAACGCTCGTATTCCTGTTCGGTGTGAGGGACAAAAACCATTTTAGCAATGGATGACCAAGCACCAATTGTTTGATCGAGATTAAGACTTTGCATCATTCTTTCCACCTTTCTTCATCGTATTCTGAGTGAGTTAATACAGCTCGAATGTAGACTTTGTGCCGATTGTAATGAATAGCAGCAATGAGTCTAACTTTATTCCCTCCAATGTTGAAAACAGTCAATTTCCCTACTCGATCGGCAGATGGAAATAGTTCACGGAGTTCAACGAAGGTCGCAAATTCATTTTGTTTGACGAGTTTGTACCACTGAACCAAGGCATTTGTTGTATCGGGATGAAGTTTAGCAAACTCATTCAGCCGTTTGCGGGTGATCACGTGCATATTAATTTACTCATGCCTCCTCCTCTTTAATTTTTGGCGTTAGTCTTGTCAACGGAGCATCGAGCCAGATTCTTCGCTTCGCTCAGAATGACAGGATTACCTTAAAATGCGTAAATCCAGTTTATCAAACTCCCCAAAAAAAAGGGAGAAATCCTCTCTCCCCTTCTCCTCTACGCCTTTACGGTTCCTTCCCTACTTCATCTCATATCCAAACAAATTCGGATCGACTTCTCCCAAATTCAAATCCGCCAAACCATACTCAGCCCAACGCCTTTCTACCATCGCCGCCACATCCGGATCGGACTCCAAAACTTCCCCCCATTCGTGATCGGTTTCCGGCGGCATCTTCGTAGTAGCATCAATCCCCATTCTGCCTCCCAAACCAATCTTTTCACTGGCAAAATCTAACGTATCAAAAGGCGTATTCGGAAGAATAAATACATCCCGAACTGGATCGACTTTAGAACTAATTGCCCAAACTACTTGACGGGGGTCGCGAATGTTGATACTTTTATCGACAACAATCACAAACTTAGTGTAAGTAAACTGCGGTAATGCACTCCAAAATGCTAAAGCAGCCCGCCGTGCTTGACCGGGATATGCTTTATCGATCGAGATAATTGCAGCTTTATAACTCAGCGCTTCCATCGGTAAGAAGAAATCGACAATTTCCGATACTTGCTGCCGCAAAATAGGGGTATAAATACGGTTAAGCGCGATCGCCATCATTGCTTCTTCTTTCGGCGGCCGCCCGCTAAATGTGGTCAGATAAATCGGGTCTTTGCGGTGCGTCATGCAGTGGAACCGCACCAACGGCGAATCTTCCACGCCGCCGTAATAACCCATGTGATCCCCGAAGGGCCCGTCGGGCAGAACTTCCCCCGGCGTAATCGTTCCTTCTAACACAATTTCCGAGTCCGCCGGTACTTCCAAATCTACGGTTTTGCACTTCGCCAATTGCACGCCGGAACCGCCGTAAAGTCCCGCAAATAACCATTCCGATAAATCTACAGGAATTGGCGTTGCTGCGGCGAGAATAATCAGGGGATCGACTCCAAGGGCGATCGCAACTTCCAACTTTTTACCAGCCTGCGCCGCTTTCCGCAAGTGTCGCGCCCCGCCCCGCACCGATAACCAGTGTACAGTCATCGTGTTTTTTGACTGCAACTGCAACCGATAAACCCCCACATTCGGCGTGCCGGTTTCGCAATCTTTGGTAATTACCAAACCCAGGGTGATAATTTTGCCCGCATCTCCCGCATAAGGGCGAATCATCGGGATTTTGTTCAAATCCACTCCTTCTCCCTCAAATACCACTTGCTGGCAAGCTGGGAAAAAGTCGCGGCCGGGTTTGGCTTTCACTACGTCGAACAGCACTTTGCCGAATTCTATCGCTTGGGAAATCTTTTTCGGCGGTTTTGGCTGTTGCAGCATTCCCAGTTTTTTGCCGAGCTCTTCTAGTTCGATCGGCTTTTCCATGTTCATCGCCCAGCAAACGCGCTCTTCCGTACCCAACAGGTTAATCGCTACGGGGAAATCTGCCCCTTTGACGTTTTCAAACAGCAGTCCAGGGCCGCCTTTTTGCAGCATTTGGTTGGAAATTTCGGCAATTTCGAGGTCGGAATCGACTAAGGCGCTAATCCGGCGCAGTTGTCCCCGTTCTTCGAGTAGTTTTAGGAATCCCCGCAAGTCTCTTGCCATTGTTGTTAAAGAAATGTTAAGTGTCCCTACTATTATGCGGCGATCGGGGGATGGAGTGCGGGGTGGAGGCGATCGGGCATCGCTCAATAAATTTCTATTGTTATCGTTAATCTATGACTTGGTATTTCTCTGATTCATCAAAAATTGACTTTAGCTAATTTTTATTTGCAATACTCTTAACCATAATTTAAACAAAGCTTATTCTATTATTATTTAATCTACTGTTAACCAAAATTTAAAACAAGCTTATTCTAAGCTATCCCTTTCTTGGCGGGTTTCAGTCTATCCTATGGAGGAGATTTGCAAAGCCTGCTATTAATTTGAGGACAAGGAGTTATGGTTTTCTTCACTAAAGGCTGGCGACGTGCCTTTATAGTTACGCTAGCGGTAGCAGCATTTTCGCTCTCGTTGATTACTTCCGCTGTAGCTGCGGTAACACTAAACGGTTCGGGAGCCACTTTCCCCAAACCTCTTTACGATCGCTACTTCTCTCAGATGAGAAGTGCAAATCAAATTACTGTAAATTACGAAGGAACTGGCAGCGGTGCTGGTATCAAAGCATTAATTTCAGGCACTGTTGATTTCGCAGGCAGCGACGCGCTGATGACGGCAGCGCAAATAGCCGAAGTAAAGCGCGGTGTCATGGCGGTTCCGACTGCTGGCGGCGCTGTTGCAGTTGTCTACAACTTACCCGGAGTGACCAATCTGAGGCTAAATAATGATGCGATGAAAGGCATATTTGAAGGTAAAATTACCCGCTGGAACGATCCTAAAATAGCGGGAATTTCAGGACAAGCTAAAAACTTGCCAAATACTGCGATTCGAGTAGCTGTACGGGCAGACAGCAGCGGTACAACCTTTATTTTTGCTAACCACTTGCAGGCGATCGGCAGCAGCATCAAAGCTGCCGCTCAGCCGAAGTGGCCAGACACCGCTGTCAGCGGTCAAGGAAACCCCGGCGTAGCTGCTTTGGTGAAGAATACAGCGGGTGCGATCGGCTACGTTCAAGATACTTATGCTCGGCAAAACAATCTCCAAACAGCATTTCTTCAAAATAAAGCTGGTAGGTTTGTAGATCCTAGTTTGGCTGAAGCAGAGAAAGCTTTAGCAGGGGAAACATTCCCCGCAGATTTCCGCTTAGTAGAAGGAAATCCTAACGACGGTTATCCGATTGTTGGTTTGACTTGGCTGTTAATCTACAAACAGTATCCTGCTGCGAAAGCAGAGGCTATTAAAAAGATGGTTAATTGGGTGATGACTACAGGTCAAGGTATCAACAAACAGCTAGAGTATACTACAATTCCTTCAGCTACAGCTCAAAAGGTGGTTCAAACAGTTAATCAGACTGTGGTTGCCAGAAATTAATTTTGGCGAGCGCACGGGTTTATGAGTTGATGAGTTAAATGTAGGACTCAAAACTCATAAATGATCGGGTTAATGTGCGCTAGATTTACTGTGTAAGGTACGCAATGCGTACCTTACCAACCAGGTGTGCAGCGTGCAGCCAGCGCATTAGAATTACTCTTATTGCAAGCAAATATTTCACTTTTTACGCAATAATTCCGGTATGACCAATCTTTCAAAAAAATCGAAAAAACAGACTCGGCAACCGGCAGAAATAAACACAGAAGTAGATTTGACAGATACTACTGGTGAAGGTTTATGGATGGAGTCAGGATTTACATTATTTGTATGGGGTTTTGCCCTAGCGACAGCGGGTACGTTGTTTTGGATGAGTGCGGTAATTTTTAAAGATGCTTGGCCTGCTATTAGCAAATTTGGACTCTCCTTTTTGTGGAATCCCAAGTGGGATATCGGCGAGTTGCAGTTTGGGGCTTTGCCGTTTATTTACGGTACTGTAATTAGTTCTGCGATCGGCATAATCATCGCACTTCCTTTAGGGCTGTCAGTAGCTATAGTTACTAGCGAGAACTTCTTACCCGTTTGGGTGCGATCGCCCTTGGGATTCATGGTTGAATTAATCTCGGCTATTCCCAGCGTGATAGTTGGCCTTTGGGGAATATTTGTTTTGATTCCCTTTTTGTTGCCCTTGCAGCAGTCATTGTTCGATAATTTCAGTTGGTTTCCCCTGTTCAGCAGCGAACCTTTAGGCCCCGGAATGCTGCCCGCTGGAATCCTTTTATCGATTATGATCCTGCCCACCGTAGCCGCCATCAGCCGCGATGTATTGATGTCAGTTCCAGTCGATTTGCGAAGTGCTTCTATGTCCCTCGGTGCCACCCGCTGGGAAACAATATTTAAGCTGTTACTACCAGCAGCTAGTTCAGGAATTATAGGCGCTACAATCTTGGCCTTGGGACGCGCTTTAGGCGAAACAATGGCCGTCACAATGGTGATTGGCAACTCGATTCAAATTAACAAATCCCTGCTAGCTCCCAGCTACTCAATTCCTGCTGTTTTGGCAAGTCAATTTCGGGAAGCTCTCGAACCGCTGCACATCGGCGCTTTGATGTATTTAGCCCTAATTCTATTTGTCATCACTCTGTTGGTAAATGCGATCGCAGTATTGTTAGTTCAGTTAATTGGCGTCAAAGGAGCTAAGAATTAAAAATGAATCAAGTACAAAATTCAGACAGCATTCTGGATGCAGAAATCTACAACCCTCTGTCGTTGACCAGAATTTTTTTCAGCCATGGAATGACAGTTATTGCTTTCGCTCTGACAGCTCTTGCCCTGCTCCCTTTGTTTGCTATCTTATACAAAATCCTGGGAGAAGGACTCACACATTTGAGCTGGGAAGTGCTAGTGTCTCTACCAGCACCCGTTGGAGTTGAAGACCAGCCCAACGGCTTTGCAAATGCGATTCTTGGGACAGCTTTAATGGTAGGAATTGCTACGTTATTTAGTGTTCCAATCGGCGTAATGACGGGAATATTTTTGTCTGAGTTTGGTAGAGAAAACAAAGCGATGGCTAATAGTATTCGCTTTATCACCGTCATTCTCAGCAGCGTTCCCTCGATCGTAGTTGGCGTCTTTTCCTACGCCCTAATAGTCGTTACCACCAAAGCATTTTCATCCTTAGCAGGCGGTTTTGCCCTCGGCATCATCATGCTTCCAGTTGTTGCTCTGACAACAGAACAAGCATTAAAATTAGTGCCTACTTCTTACCGCCTCGCTTCTGCTGCTTTGGGAGGGGGACGCTTTCAAACGATGTTTCGCACGATCGTACCCTCAGCACTTCCAACTATTACCACAGGTATTTTACTAGCTGCTTCGCGGGCAGCCGGTGAAACAGCCCCGCTGATTGTAACGGCTTTGTCGAGTCAATTTTGGCCTCCTTTAGTTGATAAATTGGGCGAGATAATGCAGTCTCCGATAGGTGCAGAAACTATGTCAAAACTAAAAGAAATTCCCGAAACACTGCTGACCCCGACTCCTTCTATGTCGGTATTAATATATAGCTACGCCAGCTCTCCTTACAAGGAGCAGAACGAATTGGCGTGGACTGCTGCCTCGGTCCTTTTGGGCATGGTTTTGATTGCTAGCGTCGCATCCCGTACAGTAACTCGGAAACGCTTGCAAAACCGATAAATCAATAACTAAAGTGCATCTCTCAGTCAAATATTAACAATATAACAGGCAAATAATGAAACCTAAAACTAACTTGAACTCCGAAAACTATACAGCTCAATTCCTAGACTATGCCACCCCGGAAATAGACACCAATGCAATGCCAGCACTGCGGATTCAGGACTTGAGTTTTTATTACGGAACTCACAAAGTATTAGAAAATTTATCAATGAATATCCCTCACCCGCAAATTACGGCTATTATTGGCCCTTCAGGTTGTGGCAAATCTACGTTTCTCAAAGCTCTCAACCGGATTGGTGAATTGGAGGGAAAAGTTAAAATCAAAGGAAGAGTAGAGTTTTTTGGACAGGATATTTACAGCCCAAAAGTAAACATTAATAGTTTGCGCCGCCAAATTGGGATGGTGTTTCAAAGACCGAATCCTTTTCCGCTGAGCATCTACGATAATATTGCTTACGGGGTGAGAATTTTTGGTCGCAAAAGCAAAGCAGAATTAGATGAAATTGTAGAATCTGCACTTAAAAGTGCGGCGCTTTGGAATGAAGTCAAAGACGATTTGAAGAAATCCGCTCAGGGGATTTCGGGGGGACAGCAGCAGCGGCTTTGTATTGCTCGCGCTTTGGCGGTAAAGCCAAAAATTTTGCTAATGGATGAACCTTGTTCTGCTCTAGATCCGATTTCAACGATGAAGATTGAGGAGTTATTTCAGACTCTGCGCCAGCAGCTAACTGTTGTGATTGTGACGCACAATATGCAGCAGGCAGCTCGTGTTTCTGATTACACTGCATTTTTTAATACTGATGAAAGTCGCATCGGCCGGCTGGTGGAATTTGGACCGACAAGTAAGATTTTTACTTCTGCGGGCAATTCCAGTACGAGAGATTACATTCAAGGCCGTTTCGGTTAATACTTACATCTTGAACCTCTTTCAGAACAGGCAAGATGCCTGTTCCACAACAGACTAGACAAATATTTTTGTGGAGCAGGCATCTTGCCTGCTATAGTTAGGGCAACCGCCAAGTTTCTAAAGGTTCCAGTGGACGTTATTAATTGCTGAAACCATTGGGGGGAATTTCTTTCTTCACATCGATTTGTGGCTATATGTCTTTACCACTTCTGAAGCGAGAGTTAGGTGTTTTCGGCGCAACTCTCATGGGCCTGGGATCAATCCTCGGTACCGGAGTATTTGTGAGTATCGGCATTGCTGCGAAAGTTGCTGGGCAGGGAGTGATTTTGGCTGTAGGTATTGCGGCTTTAGTTCCTGTTTGCAATGGCCTTAGCAGCGCTCAATTAGCGGCCAATCATCCTGTTAGCGGCGGTACTTATGAGTATGGCTACAAATATCTCAATCCTTGGCTGGGTTTCACTGCCGGGTGGATGTTTCTGTTGGCGAAAACGGCTTCTGCGGCTACTGCGGCTTTAGGTTTTGCGGGGTATTTTTTAAATGCAGTTGGTGTAGCCGATCGCACTTACCCGATCCTAACAGCTTTAGTCGCCCTCGCCATTCTCACTTTAATTGTATTGACGGGAATTAGGCGATCGAATATTGCCAATACTGCCATAGTCTCAGTTACACTTTTATCCTTAGCGGTGTTTGTTGCTGTCGGTTTGCCAGAGGTAAGGTGGGAAATGGCCACCGTACAGAATAATAGCTCGATCGGCTCCATCTTCCAGGCCACCGCCCTGATGTTTGTCGCTTATAGCGGTTACGCCCGCATCACCACAATGAGCGAGGAAGTGCGGGAACCCAGGGAAACCATTCCCAAAGCCATAATTTTCACTTTGGTGCTGACAATGCTGCTTTACGTGGGGGTAGCAGTAGTTGTCGCGGGCGCGGGGGGGCCCGATAAATTGTCCTTACCAGGGGGCACGGCTGCACCTTTGGAAGTCATCGCCCGCAGTTTCCGAATTCCAGGAGTTTCTCAACTGCTAGCCGTCGGCGCAATTACCGCTATGTTGGGAGTCTTGCTGAACTTAATTTTAGGGCTGTCGCGCATCTGGCTGGCGATGGGGCGGCGCTTGGATATGCCGAGAGTCTTGGCGCGGCTGAATCCTTCGGGGACAACTCCCTACGTGGCTGTGGTGGTTGTCGAAGTTACGATCGCACTTTTAATTCTCGTCGGTGATGTCAAAACCACTTGGTCGTTCAGTGCTTTTAGCGTTTTGATATATTACGCTATCACCAACCTCGCCGCGCTGCAACTTTCCCCCGCCGAAAGGCTTTATCCGCAGTGGGTGGCTTGGGTGGGTTTGGGGAATTGTCTGTTTCTGGCTTTTTGGGTGGAGAGGCAAATTTGGCTGACAGGATTGGCATTAATTGCCGCCGGTTTAATTTGGCGGGCGATCGTCCGACTCCCGGCGAGAAACTAGAAGTGTGATAAATTGAAACAGCATCCCGCATTGTAGAGGGCCATGCCCGATCGAACCCCCTTGCTGGCGACTCAAGAATCTCTCGCATTCAGCGCCATCAGTCGCTATATAGCTCAAACCCTAATTACCATTCAGGAACAGCATCCCGAATGGATAACTGAAAAATACAGGAAAACCCCCTGGGCCAAACCTGATTTTCAGTCAGTTTTGATTGGAAAATTGACAAAAAGTTTCACAGTAGCCACCGATACAGATTCCCTGCTGCTGACTGCGAAAAAATACCTACAAATTCTGCTGGTTCCAGAATTCGTTAATTCACCTCAATTCAGCAAATTATCTGCCAAAATTCAGCAGCTAGCCCAATCTCAAACAGCACCGCCTAAATCACAAAACTCAGTTTCGTCAAAGCCTCCCACTCCCACCACCCATCAAACAAATTCGCTTCCAATCGGCATTGCTATCTTGCTGCTAGATGTCGAAAACTTGCAACTCACCATCGAAACCGAAAAATTCCTAGAGGGAATTTGCCACTATCCCATCCAAATCAAAGTTGCCTTTGCCAACTGGCGCAGCATGGGCAAAAAAGATGCCGAATTTCACCAGCGCGGCTATCAACTAATTCACGTCCCCCCCGGCAAAGACAGCGCCGACTTAAAAATGGCTACAGTCGGCGCATCGATTTTCGTACATTATCCCACAGCTAAAGAGATTTTTGTCTGTTCTTCCGATCGCGCCCTCACTCACCTCAGCAATACACTGCAAGCCCACGGACTAACCGTATTTCAAGTCCGCAAACAAATAGATAAAATCATAGTTTTAAACAGCAAAACCGGACAAATGGAAACCCATTCGCTTGTAACCATACCGGAAATTACACCCCTAGAACAATTAGTTATTCAACTCAAAGAATTAATCAAAAAAGAGCAAAAACGCACCTCAACTCAGTGGATCAAAGTTTCTACTGTTTCAGCTTTATTTAGGGAAAATTACGGCTTAGTCCTCAATCAAGTTGTTGCTCATCATTTGCTCGGTACTAAAACCAGGGATATCTTTCTCAAATATCCCACCGATTTTGTCCTCCACAAACCATCAGAAACTTCTCAAACTTATGTCACTCTTTTTGAAGTAAGATTATCTCCCCCACCGCCCATACTTAGCCAAGAAATTACCAATAACCCCCAGGCAGCACCTGCGACTTTGACAGATATTAATTCTCTGGAAGACTTGGAAAGAGCTCTTGTCAAAATAGTTGGTGACTTAACAGACAACTCTCCTGACAATTCTGTATTTCTCTCCAATGTAGGCAGCGAATTTCACCGACAATACGGCAAACAAATTACCCAAATAATTAAAGATTTTAATCTCGGTAGAAAATTTACTAAGTTTTTGCAATCCTGCGCTTCTCTCCAGCTAAAAAAAGCCGAAAAAGGCTGGCAAGTTTCCCTCCATTAATTAAAAATTAAAATATATCAACCTCCCCATTACTAGCAACTTGAGTTATCATACAATCGGGACGTAAAGAAATGTAAAGGGATATGCAGGACAAAGTTGTGGTTGTGGTGGGTGCGACTGGTGGCATAGGTTCAGCGGTGGCCCGCAAACTCGCCGATGCGGGTGCGACGCTAGTGCTCGCCGCCAGAGACAGCAGTAAATTAGACGCTTTAGCTAGCGAACTTTCGACAGCAGAGGTACTGTGCGTACCCACAGATATCACCGATTTACCGCAAGTCGAGACGCTGATGCACAAAGCTGAGGGGCATTTCGGACACATTGATGCCCTCGTAAACGCCGCCGGTGCCGGAATTCTCAAGCAGTGGAACAAGTTAGAACCGGCTGATTTAGATGCAATGCTTGACTTGAACTTAAAAGGCAGTTTTTACACGTCTCAAGCAGCGGCGAATGTGATGAAAGAGCGCAAATCCGGCCACATTTGCAATGTCATCGGGATTTTGGGCAAGCATTCGATGGCGATGGGAACGGCTTATTGCGCTTCAAAGTTTGGGGTAGTTGGTTTCAGCAAGTGCATGGCAGATGAGCTGCGGCGCTACGGTATTAAGTTTACGCTATTCTATTTTGGCGGGGTGGATTCTCCGTTTTGGGATAATGTGAGTTTGAAGGTAGACAGGTCAAAAATGCTGACTACCGACACTGCAGCCAATGCGATTATGTTTGCTCTTTCGGCTGACCCGCAAGCTGTGCCGATGGAGATTAATATTCAGCCGGAAAGTCATTTGTTCTTTTAGCGATTGAGGAGTGATTTTAAGGCAGAAGGCAGCGGAAGCTGAAGGCAAGAAAAATTATGATATTTTTAGGTTTGACAACTTGTACAGCACTTAATTATGTAGGTGCACGGGTTCGCGCACCTTACCCATATTAGTAGTGCGTCAAACCATTTTTTTGCCTTAGTCCTATAGGCGATGGTCTAGCGCTCAAAGCTAAGTTATCGCAGACACGAGTTTTTTTTTTAGTGCCGGCTTATTTCTGCCTTCAGAGGGAGCTAGGATATTCAATCTTTAGGTTATTATTAAGTGGGCGCGCAATAAAAAGTATGAAAAATATCCATTACTCAGTCTCTCCCTTGCAATTTCGCCTTGAAAATCAGCAGATTTTCCATTTTTCAGTTTCCATTTTCAATTATTGATTATGGAGTTCGATCGCATTCAATTTTACGTTGAAAACGCTAAAGTATCCCGCGACTGGTTTGTCAGCCAGTTAGGCTTTCAATCCATAGCAGGTTATGCCAACAGCCACACTCACACTGAAGTTGTCAGCAGTGGCAATGTATGTTTTGTTTTATCTTCACCCCTGACACCCGCTAGTCCCGCTGCTAGTTGGTTGAAGTTTCATCCTCCAGGGATTGCCGATGTGGGTTTTCGGGTAAAAAATATTGAATTAGCGGTAGCTAGAGCGGCTGCTGAAGGCGCTAAAATCCTGGAACCGATTCAAGAAGACCTTAATGCAGGAGGCTATTTTAAGCGGGCAAAAATCGCGGGTTGGGGAGATTTAAGCCATACGCTCGTGGAGCGAATTGGCAGCCATTCACTGCTATCGGCTTCGGATAAGCTGCAGTTGTTTACCCGGATTGACCACGTAGTGTTAAATGTTGAATCTGGGGATTTATCAAGTGCTGTTAGTTGGTATCAAAAAATATTAGGTTTTCAACCGCAACAAAATTTTGATATTCAGACTGAGAAATCGGCTTTGCGGAGCCAAGTTATGGTACACGCTGAAGGTGGGGTGCAATTCCCGATTAATGAACCGGCATCAGCTAATTCTCAAATTCAAGAGTTTTTGAGCGCAAATCGGGGGCCGGGAATTCAGCACATGGCTTTGCAAACTAATAATATTGTGGGTGTTGTTGCCGATTTGCGATCGTGCGGTTTGCCTTTTCTGCCGGTTCCTCCAACATACTACTCCGAATTGCAGGAACGACAAAACTATTTGCCTGCTGATTGGCAAGAAATTGCAGCTTGTCAAGTTTTAGCCGATTGGCAAGAAGATACTCCCGCCGCGATGCTGCTGCAAATCTTTACCCAGCCAATTTTTGCAGAACCGACTTTCTTTTTCGAGATTATTGAACGCCGAGTTAGTTTAGTGAACGGCAAACAGGTGCAAGCTGGAGGTTTTGGGGCGGGGAATTTTAGAGCTTTGTTTGAGGCAATTGAACGCGAACAAATGAAGAGGGGAAGTTTGATCGATGATTGACAAAACTTCCAGTTTTTAAGTCATACAGACTTGTTAATCAGCACTGCGATATCTTTCCACCCGTAGGCAATTTCTTTGAGTGCAACTCCGGCTCTACTTGTTTGCTGTTCGTCTACTTTTTCACCTCCTAACACTTCATAAAATTTATAGGCTGAATTGTCTCCTAGTACCCAAACCAGCATCGAGTTCAAACTTAATTCTGCCAATTTTGTTGCAACTCTTCTCACGAGTTGCC
This sequence comes from Microcoleus sp. Pol14D4, assembly GCF_036701245.1. Classification (NCBI taxonomy): domain Bacteria; kingdom Bacillati; phylum Cyanobacteriota; class Cyanophyceae; order Oscillatoriales; family Microcoleaceae; genus Microcoleus; species Microcoleus sp. Pol14D4. The sequence continues at coordinate 32,165 of NZ_JAUBQM010000046.1, read as the reverse complement.
GTCCAATTCCTTGACGCTGATATTCCTCCAAAATATAGATGGCAAATAATTCTCCTTTATATACATATTTGCCGGTGCGCTCGTCACCCCCTGCGGCAAAACCCACAATTTGTCCCGATTCATTCTCAGCAACGCAGACAAAAACCCCAGTATTTTTGACGTTGGCCAGAATTTCTTGCCAGCGGCTTTCTGCTTTTTCATAGGACAGTTGCGCGAGGTAATCTGTGGGTACAATTTTTCGGTAAGCTGTCCGCCAAGTATCTAGATTCACCCGTGCGATTGCAGGTGCATCAGCGATTTTAGCTTCTCTCACAATCATCAGAAAATACTCCTTTCTGGCCCTGAAATTCTCTTTTCAACTCTAGGCAAACTATACGATCGCGCCCTTCTAGTTTAGCTCGATACAGAGCTCGATCGGCCTGTCCAATTAACTCCTCAATCGATAAACCAGCAGCAGGTACCGTAGTAGCGATACCCATACTAAGAGTTATAAACTTACTTACCTGGGAAGCATCATGAAAAATTGCAGCAGCTTTCAAATCGCTGCGAATTGATTCAGCTACCCGCATCGCTCCTTGCACATCAGTTCGCGACAAAATTACCGCAAATTCTTCGCCGCCGTAGCGGGCGGCTAAATCTCCTGCCCGTTGAGCGTTGCTAGCTAAAATCTGGGCCACTTGTTTTAAACATTCGTCGCCTCCTTGATGCCCGTAACGATCGTTGTAAAGTTTGAAAAAATCGATATCGCACAAAATTAAAGACAGCGACTCTTGTTCTCGCTCCATCCACTGCCATTCTAACTCTAATTTTTTGTCAAAACAGCGGCGGTTGGGAATTTGAGTCAATCCGTCCACCGAAGCGAGCCGCTGCAATTCCATGTTAGCTGCTTGTAATTCTAATTTTGCTTGTTCTAAAGCTAAATTTTGCCGCGCTAATTCTTCACTTTGCCGTTTTTCTTGTTCGTACAAAAATCGGATTGAAACTTCAGCTTCTTGCAATTCTTGCTCTGCATATTTGCGCTTGATAAATTCTCCTAATTGAGAACTTACCACAGCTATGATCTGAAGTAAATCTTGATCCGGTTGCAGTTCTTCCCGGCAAAAAAAAGTCATTACTCCTACAACTTGGCCTCTAGCGTGAATGGGGAAACCGAATCCCGATCGCAGTCCGGCTTCCTCGGCCAAGCGCGATCGCACGAAGTTGCGATCGCCCACAATATCAGTAATCCACTGCGGAGAACCGCTACTGGAAACCGCTCCCGGTAAACCCTCACCCGCAGCAAAAGTAATCTGCTGGTGGTTTTCGGCAAACTCGCTAACTTCCTCCGCCGCCTGCCAAACAACCACCCGCCGCCAACCAGGAGTTCCCTCGATCGGACAGCAAAGTGGCAGGCACAAAAGCGACTGTTTTTTGCGTTTTATTTCCGCACCAAGTCTAGTTTCTTTCTCCCCCTCTACGGGCGTCCAAAGTTCGCCAATATCCCAGCCAAAACTTTGGCAAATAGCTTGCAAAATTCTCGGAGTTGCGCTATCTAGAGAAGTTGATTCTGACAGAATATGAGTAACAGCATACTGTGCTTCTTGACAATTTTTTATGCGCTGTTGCTTGGTAATATCTTTGCCGATATAAACAAAATTTTGTATAACCTCGCTATCTCCATACTTGCTTCCTGTGCTTGTCTCGAAAGTAGAGCATGAAAACGCCACAATAACCTTTAAACCTATTTTCGTTTTGCAAGCTACTTTTACTTGAGGCCAATATTCGCTTTTAAGTGCAGGAGGTAGCTGGCTGACTTTGCGTAACAATTCCTGCTCCGCGGTAATCATGGATATGGATTGGCCGATTAATTCCGATTCGGTATATCCAAATAATTGCTGTGCAGCTTGATTCACTTTTTTAATTTTTCCCGACTTTGCTGTTACTAACAAAACATCGCCTAGGGAATTAATAATTTTGTCAATATAATCGCCAGCCGCAGCTAAGTAATCGACTTTAATACTGTTTTCGTTTGCAGCCTGAACCATTCTTTGCTGAGCTGCAATGCTATCGGTAACATCTTCGCATAAAATAATCAATCTGTCAGCATTGGCTTCTCCATGATAACCAAAGATGTACAAATCTAGATATAAATAAGAGCCGTCTTTGAGAACTCTGGTAATTGATTTTAACTGAAAGTCTTGCTCTCGTTGTTCAATAATAGCTTCAAGGATTTCTTCAATTCCAATCAGTTCGGGAAAACTATCGCGCACGTCTTTTCCTTCGCCTACTTCCTCATGAATGTCGGCAAACTCTTGCACTTTCAAAGATATTTCTTGAATCTTAAGTTCTCGATCGACTGTGAGGTATTCAATCCTGCGTAAGGATAACAGCTTATAAAGAAGAATATTAATACTTCTTGGGCTGCTCTCTACAGTTAATATTGGAAGCATCTCGTTATTGTAGAGCATCTATCTCAAAAATTAGCAGGTAAAGTTAGTTGTTTTTTGGCTGCTATTTCTCATATAAATTTTTATACTGGCAGATGTCACCATCTGGTACCGCTGGCTAATTTATGCAAACAGTACACTTTGGATTCTCCAAGCAGTTTTTTGCTTATTTTAAAAATGAGGCAAAATATTAATTTTGCCAACTTTTTTTTGAGAAAGCGCAGTCACAATCATCCTCTATTGAGGTTGAGATTTATGAACAATACGTAGCGGTTTGCACTATTTGTGCGGCATATTTTAATTTTAAATTCCGCGATATGGCTGACAACCGCTAAAGTTAAGAAGTAGCACAGTTTAATTCAAATGTTTCCTTTAATTAGCACCATTCCTATAGACCTTACCTCCCCTGGGTATTTGTGTCAATTTTTGTAAAGAAAGTGTTACTTTAAGTGATATAGTATCGAAGAATTTGTATAAAAGCTTAAAAATACTCTGCTAAATGCTGAGACTTATTACCGACTTTGACGGCCCGATCATGGACGTGTCCGATCGCTACTACCGAGTTTACCAGTATTGTCTCGCCGAGACTAAGCGTTCGGACCAACCAGTGCGCGAACTCCCCAAAGCCGAGTTTTGGGACATGAAGCGCGCGCGGGTTCCCGAAACCGAAATTGGCATCCTCTCAGGATTAGATGCAGATCAAGCCCGCGATTTTGCTCAGAAACGCCGTCAAACCGTCCACACCCTACCCTACATGGTTTACGATCGACCAGCGCCCGGCGCTCTGGAAACCCTCGAAAAGGTGCAGCGCGCTGGAGTAGACTTAGCGGTGATGACCATGCGCCGCGTTAGGGAACTAGATGAAGCCTTCAACCGCTGCAATTTAGGGCAATTTTTCCCAGAAAACCGCCGCTATTGCCTCCCCAACGATTACGTTAAAACCGGGGATGTCAAAGATAAGCCGCTGTTGATGGCAAAAGCTCTCGCCGAACTGCCGCCGGCTTCTGACACTTGGATGGTTGGCGATACGGAGGCAGATATTATAGCAGCAAAAACGCACGGTGTCAAGGTAATTGGTGTTTTGTGCGGAATTCGCGATCGTACCCAACTAGAAATGCACCAACCGGATTTAATTGCCAACAATTTGAGCGAAGCAGTCGAGATTATTTTAGATAGTCAGTTGTCCGTTGTCCGTTGACAGTTGACAGTTGACAGTTGGCAGTGGTTAATTATTGTTATTGGTTAATTGTTATTGGTTGGTTCGTAAGTTTTAGGTGTTAGTAGTTAGTTGATTGTTACCAATTACCAATTACTAATTACCAATTAACAATTACCAATAACTAATGACTGTTGATGGTTGACTAATGATTGATGACTGTTGACAACTGACAACTGTCAACTGTCAACTGTCAACTGACTATCGCAGAAAACTGCTCACCAGCCAGAGAACTAAAAACGTAAACACAGCGATAAATTTCTCTGTTGTTATAAATGCCGGACTGACCAAAGAACCCAAAAAGCCTCCCAGCAACAAGCCTATAACCAAGCCAGCCACAGTCAGCAGCACAGCCCGACCAAATTTTTGTTCCTTGCGATTAACAAAATAAAGACAAGAGCCGACCCCAAGAGCCAGAGTCAACTGTAGTAAACCATCATTAGCCGCCGGATAAATACTCAGTCCGCCCAACCCCGCATACACCCCAGCGGGCCACAAAATGTCCGATCGACTAGGAGTATCGATTAGACGCTGCAACCAAGCAGGGCTGCCACTAGGAGGAGAGGGAGTAAAGCTTGGGGGTGGCGGAGTCAGCCGTTCGGGAAAGCGGATGCGTTCGGGTACTTTAATTTTACCCTCCTGTCGCTGCCGCAGGCGATCCATAAGGATCGCGTCGTAAGCTGCTTCGATCAATTCCAAACGTTTCTTGTCACCGCTGTACTGCTCACCTAGGCGCGTGCGGGCCTCTTGCACTTCATCAAAGGAAGCATCTTCATCGACTTCAAGCAGTTGATAGGGAGTTGGCTCACTCATGGTAATAACCCGCTGAAGACTCTCGTTATAGAGCAATCTTAACAAGAGAGGAAAGCGGGGCGGGGGCTCTGCCGCTTTCCCAAAAGTTTTGCTGCTAGTTTTTGGTGCTTTAAAACAGGAACCAGCAAACCTTACGAAAATAGAAACTAGAAGGCATTTGGCATTCGTAAATAAAAAATAATGAATCCAAAGATTTTTATTTTTATCTTGGCCGTCTAAAATTTTACCTTCTGCCAAATGCCCTCAGAAGGGACTTGTCCCGCAGGCACTCACAATTCCCGACCACTGGACTTTTTTAAGTCGATCGCGGCGGTAGGAAAAAAAGCGAGCCGAGTCAGAATAAGTACAGAAAGGAGCGATCGCCACTTGAGAAAGATCGATTCCCAACTGCTGCAATTGCAGAGCATTGCAGAGGCGAACATCCAAGCGTACTTTTCCCGGTTCTGGATCCGCTAATACAGGCGTTTCCGGGAGTTGGTGCAAAAACTCTAGAATGCCGTCGGCTGTCGCACTAACGGCACTCTTAGGAGCAATGGTGGCTCCCAGTTCCGCTGCTACTTCCACAGATACCTGGTAAACCTCTCCAGCGATCGCCGGCCCCATAGCAATCTTCAGATTTTCTAGTTGACTGCCTTGTGCCACAAGTTGAGCGATCGCCTCTGGTAATATCTTAGCAGCAGTCCCGCGCCAACCCGCGTGAACTGCTGCAACGAGTCCCGTGCGATCGTCAGCAATCAGCACCGGCACACAGTCAGCCGAGCAAACCCACAGCGCCTCCAATTCTCGCTCGGCCACCAAGCCATCAGCCTCAGCATAGCTTGGGGCTGCAGTTTCCGGGCCCGGAGCCACAACCGGGGACAACTCACTCGTTTTGAGTACCGCATTGCCGTGTACCTGTTGGAGTCGGTAAACCTTAGCTCCAGGTTCGAGAACTTCCGTCAGATCGATCGGCCCCCGGGGCGAGAAATCGCGAGTAAAAAAGCCGTGAGACCAGCGAGAAAGCAAGCTGCAAGTCAGATAGGGCAAGCCTTCATAACTCTGCCAGTCCCAACTGATACCGTCAGGCCCTCCGGCGCATACAGAGTCTGGAAAATTTGTCAAGCGATCGCCAGCTACAGTCATGAAACCTATCCTTACCCAAGCGCATCATTTAGCTTGTATTCTAAACAATCAAAAATTTTGTCCGCGAAGTTTAAAGGCAGCGCCAGCTTTCAGGAAAAAATCGCGATGAAGGAGGCGGTTTGACAACGACCAACTGCGCCGAAATTTTGCATAACCCGAGAAATACAGGCAACTAATTAACATAGAGGAACGCCAAAGCGCTATCATCAGTGTGGCCGTCAGACACTTTTAGGCAAGTGCCATCGGGATCAAAAAAACCGGATATCGATCGCGACTGAATGTGCAAGGCATTTGAGCTTGTTCTATGTGCAAAAAAAATTGCCTCAAGCCCGGTAAAATCAGTTAGGCCTGTATATAAAGACAAGGATTGCCATACATTCGATCCTGACTTCGAGATCCTTGTGCCCCCTGTTGAGTTGGGAAAAAAAATCGTGAAACCAGTTCCAGACAAGCAAATAACAGCCCCTTTGAACACCAAACAGCAAAAAAAGAACCCTACAGGCACCCGGACTCGATCGCGCCTTTTGTGCGATCGCTCACTGCTGGTGGGACTGGGTTGCCTTGCCAGTCTGGGACTGCTCAGCAAAGGCCTAGTTTGGGCCCAAGCCGAAACTCCGCCAGCAGAACAAGCCGTCCCCGGCGCAGCCGACCTCCAGCCATTATTTGAAGCTCCTCTCCCGCCCCCGGAACCCGCATACAGCCAAGGGTCGCCAGAACCAGACCCTGCACCGCAGGCAGAAGTTCCGCAGTCCGAGCCTTTCGATGCCAAACCGCCGTCACAGCCAGAGTACGCCAGCGAACCACCTCCGGCCCAATATTATCTGCCGGAACCCGCGCTGATTCCCCTGCCAGAAGCGACGGCCCAGGAGCCGCCTTTTGAAGCGCCAGTTAACCCAGCCCACGCTGAAATCGACCAAACAGACTACAGCATTGGCGCTACCAGCGAGTACGAAGCGCCAACCAGAATAGAGTTTGCAGAACGATCGAACGGCTGCGAAGGAAGTGGCGGTTTGTGCGCGCCTCCTCCTGTTTCCGAGCCGGTGACGGCAGATGCAGGAGAACCCAACTACAGACAGGAAACTCCGATCGCAGGTGACGGCTATATTGCAGCCCCTCCTCCTCGAAATCGGCCAGAAAGCCTTCCGGGCGATGTTCGGGAAAGTGTGGCAGGAAATAGTAGCGGCAATCCTGTGAGTAAACTCGGTCAAGCCGTTCAACAAATAGGCAGCCAGGTTTGGGGGGGTTCCAACCCGCCGGAATCTGCCTACGCACGCCCGCGCTACCCAGCAAACATCGGCTACTCCGCAGACGCAGGATACTCGGCAGACACTGGATACTCGGCAAACATCGGCTACTCCGCAGACACTGGATACTCAGCAGACGCAGGATATTATGCCGGCTCCGCATCTTACGGCGGCGGCGCTCCAGCGCCCAGCATGGGACTCGGGCCGGTTCAAGTCGGTGCGGTTAGTGTCAGCAGCGGCAGCAATACCGGTTTTGCTTACTACAATCTCACGCCGCGTCCCGCAGGCCTCCCCGGAAATGGCAACACCAGCTTGCTGTTTCCGCTATCTATTGCTGCGGCAATTACTTCGCCGTTTGGGTGGCGGACTCATCCGGTTATGGGCTACGGCAGGTTTCACACCGGAACTGACTTGGGAGCCCCGATGGGAACGCCTGTACTGGCAGCCTATGCGGGTCAAGTGGCGATCGCAGATTGGTTGGGCGGCTACGGTTTGACTGTGGTTCTCAACCACAGCAAAAAGTCTCAGGAAACTCTCTACGGCCACCTTTCGGAACTGTTTGTGAAACCGGGAGAGTGGGTGAAACAGGGAGAGACCATCGGCCGCGTCGGCAGTACGGGAATGTCTACAGGGCCTCACCTCCACTTCGAGGTTCGGCAAATGACTGACCAGGGTTGGGTGGCGATCGATCCGGGTTCTCAGCTAGAATTCGCTCTGGCAAAAATGATCGGCAGTTTGGAAACCGCCAAAGTACCGCAAATGCCGAAAATGGTGGAAATACAAACCGCTAGCGGACTCAAGGATTTGGAAAACGATCTGCCCCAGCTTCCACCTCTGCCGCTGGGAATGGACATCGAAGTTCACAACCTCCAGCCGCCATTCCCCGAACTCTTAAAAGCTGACATTTCTAAGCCCAAAGATACTGAAGCAGTCAAACCCAAACCTCAGAAGCAAGCTAACAGGTAAAAATTAGGGATTGCCTAAATTAATTTTCTTGTGGAACGGTCGAAAAGCCCAGACCACAAGAAAATTTATGTTTGGTGCAACGAACAGGCGAACTCGTTGCTTTTCCTCGTTACCGGGCTCTTTCGGGTAACGAGGAAAAACTGATAAAAAATGGTAACTTGGAGCTTATGCTAATAGCGCAGCATTTGTGGGAATTAATTTTATTTCTGATTATTCTAGTCGGGCCGATTCCCTTAAGCTTGTCTCTGGCCTTTGAGAATCAGAAAGAAAACAATAACTATTCATTTCCCCATTTTCTCCTTGTACTCCTGACGGGATGGAGTATTGCACAAGTTTGTATCGGCTTGATTTTAGGAAGTGCCGATCGCCTAAATATTGCTGCGGTGATTATAGCAGAAATTTTGATGGGTGCGATCGGCTTCATCCTGATTTATACAAAAAACCATAAAACTTTTACCTTCTCCGAGTGGCCGATTCCCCTACTCAAGCAACCTCTGGCAAAATCCGAACGCCTAATTATTTTTGCCACCGCTATTGCAGGATTTTTGCTGTTACAAATTCTCGCAACCAAACCCACAACTAATTATGATTCATTGTGGTTTCACCTACCTGCGATCGCCCGATGGTATCAAACCCATTCATTTACCTTATTAGATGCCGCCGGAAATTGGATTTTTGAACAAGAACAAGCCCGAGTATATCCTTACAATTGGCACGTTTTATCTGCTTTGTGTGTACTCCCATTCCGAGAAGACTTTCTCGCAGCTTTTCCCCTGCTAATTGCGTGGGTACTTGAGGGAATTGCCGTTTATCTATTAAGCGTAAAATTTGGAGCAACCCGAATTCACGGTATGGCAGCAGCATCTTTAGTATTGACAGTACCGATGGTGCTCAACCAAGTTAACACCATTCACCCAGACTTACCGCTAGCTGCAATATTTACAGTAGGTTTGTATCTTGGTTTATCCTATCACAGCAGCCGATCGCACTCGGAACTCTCCCTATTTTTGGCAGCCACAGGAATGCTAGCCGGAATAAAAATCACGGGAATAGTCTATGCAGCCTCACTTTTAGGAGGATTAGCAATATTAGAAATTAAAAGATTCGCGGTTAATAAAAAATCTACACCAGCAAATTTTAGAATTCGCCACTTTCTCAAACCAGTGTTAGTGTGTGGCCTAGCTTGTTGCTTGCTTTTAGGAGGTTTTTGGTATGCGAGAAACTTGCTGCAAATCAATTATCCTGTCAGCGAAGTCGGCGATATTAAAATTCCCTTAGAGCCTGTTTCCTTACCGTCTCCCGTACCTGGGCCAACACCTCCGGTACAGCAGCCGCCCGCTTCGCCACTTCTAAAGATTTGGCAAAGCACTTTAGCAGCTCAATTTAATCCCAGCAATTTTTCCCACTGGCAAACTGTCGGCTTACAAATTATCATTAGATTGCAACTGCCCTTTCTGGCGATCGCACTTCAGGTATTGGCAGCACCTCTTGCATTTATTCAGGGTAAAAGTAGAATAATTAATCAAAATAATATTATTTTAATTATACTTCTCGCCAGCACAGCAGTTCTGTATTTAATTACACCTTACACCTCCGGGACTGTCGGAGAGTCGATCGGTAAACTCAGCCCTATACTCGGTTTTAACCTCAGATACGGATTTCCCTTTTTAAGCGTACTCGCCGTCGCCGCAGCAGCTACAGCAACTCTCTTGAAAACTCAAAATCAAGTTGTTCTGGCAGTGGTTGTGATTAGTGGTTTTTTAGGAATTACTAGCAACACAATTTTTGATTATATTAAAAATGCTTCTTTCACCGGAGATAGTATTGTTTGGGGGAGTTTATTGATTGACAATTTTAAATCTAATCCAGTAGAAGCTATTAATACTATCTGGAAAATATTAGCTCCGAGTTGGCAATATATATTACCATATCCGATATTTTATATTGTGTCACTGACTCTGGCTGCGATCTTGTTGAAAATAAATCCAGGCTTCGGATGGCTGAATCATCTATTTCCAACTCGCAAAAAATCAATTTATATAGTAATAATTGGAGTGTGCATAGGATTGATAGTAATTGGTCATTGGAGGGAAAAGCGAGATTTTGCACGCACCGAACTGTATCGCGGTATTTACGAATATATTGATAAAAATACACTACCAGATGAAAGAATAGGCTTCTTTTTAAGTTCGCGCAGCTACCTGTTTTACGGGAGAAATTTGGACAGACAAGTTTTATATGTACCATTTAGAGCCGATCGACTTTCGGCATGGATTGACAACCTGCGGCAAAATAAAATTAGGACTGTGGGATTCGGGCCCCTGACTGAGACAAGCGCAGCTACCAAAAAAGCTTTATCTTGGCTGACAAGTGCCCAGGGCCCGCTGCAACCAGTTTTCGGTAAAGATTTTAATACTGAGTCGGTGCTATATCGCTTGAAAAATTAAAAGTTATTAGTTACCATGAACCAAGCTAAAACTCTATTTTCAATTATTGTTCCGACCTACAATCGCCCCGATAAATTAGCGGCGTGTATTCAGTCTTTTGTTGAAATTGAATATCCGCGCGATAAATTTCAAGTTATCGTGGTCAACGATAGCACCGAAATCTCTGTAGAAAATACAATTTTGCCTTTTAAAAATCAGCTAAATATCACACTTCTGACACAACCAAACTCCGGCCCTGCAACGGCGCGAAATACTGGCTCTTTTGCCGCAGAAGGCACATTTTTAGTGTTTACAGACGATGACTGTACTGTGGGGGTAGATTGGCTGCAAAATCTGGAAAGGCGATTTCTGGAAACACCAGATTGCTTAATCGGAGGTCGAACTGTAAACGCGCTGCCGGATAACATCTATTCTACTGCCAGCCAGCAACTGATCGATTACCTTTACAGTTACTATAATGCTATTGGCGATCGCGCGCAATTTTTCACTTCTAACAATTTTGCCCTTCCCGCTGAGGCTTTCCAAAAAATCGGCGGCTTTGACACGACTTTTTCTCTAGCGGCTGGAGAAGACCGGGAATTTTGCGATCGCTGGTTGCATTCGGGCAATGCCGCCATTTACGCTCCCGAAGTTATAGTTTATCACTCACACGCACTAACTCTTCGCAAATTTTGGAAACAGCAATTCAATTATGGTAGAGGTGCTTTTTTGTTTCAGCAAATTATCTCGAAACGCGGGGCTAATGGGAAACTACAACATCCGTCATTTTATCTGAATTTGCTAACTTATCCATTTTTCCATGCACCGGGCTTTCAAAAGCTATTAATTGCTGCTTTGTTTTTAGTTTCTCAGGTGGGAATTGCTGCGGGATTGTTTTGGGAGAAAAACAATTTTGTTGAGGAATAGTTTTTTATTAATGAACCGCAGAGAGCGCAGAGAGCGCAGAGAGAGAATTAAGAGTTAGTGGAGTGCGTCTGCTTTGAACAGTCAATTATTGATATAATTCATTCGCTCCTGATGCTTTCTATAACTCAAAAACAGGCTCACCTGCCTGTTCCACAAAGAGTGAGTTTTCTTGTGGGTTGGGCAGGATAACCCGCGCGTAAAAGGCTTATTGAGGATGGTGTAATATCTCAGATATTAGCAAGGTGCGCGGTACGTACCCACAGATTAAATAAATCCGTGTTCTGCTAAGAATTCTGGTGTAATTGTTCCCAAACTGTTGATTGTGGGGGTTTCTTCCCACGGTTCGAGATGGGATTTTGAGCCGCTGCGGAGAAATTTGGCGACATATTTACCCAGAATATCTGCTTCTAAATTAACTAAACTTCCTGGTTGCAAATAGCTGAGGTTTGTCTCACTAAAACTGTGGGGAATGACAGCAACTTCAAACCAATTGCCGTCAGCATCGCAATCTGCCACGGTTAAGCTGATGCCGTTGACGGCGATACTGCCCTTGGAAACGATGTAAGGTGCGATTTGACGTTGCCATCCCGAATTTGCTGCCGGTGGGGCAGTAAACCGCATCTCCCAAGCGTTGGCGGTTTGGGTTGAAGTTGCTAAAGTGCCGATCGCATCTACGTGCCCGGTTACAAAATGTCCCCCCAATTTGCTACCGGCGCGCAGGGAGGTTTCTAAGTTGACCCAAGCATCGGGGAATGCTCCCAAAGTAGTACGGCGCAGGGTTTCCGGGGAAGCGACGGCGACAAAACCTTGGGGCAGAACTTCCACCACGGTCAAACAGACTCCATCCACGGCTACGCTGTCCCCAATGGCTAAATCTTGTAAAATCTGGTAGGAGTTGTTTGATGTGCAGGAAATTTGGAAATAATCGTTGCCTAGCGACTTCAGCTTTCCGAGAGATTGAATTAGTCCTGTAAACATAAGTATTTTTCCGTAGTCGATCGCTTATTTACATCAAATCACAGGGACAAACCAGAGACAGGAGGTTTTGCCGTCTCCCTGTCCCCCGGAGTCAATCTAAAATCTAAAATCGACAGTCCCCGATCTGTTGCTGATTCAGGCGAAGATCAAGTCATACTGGATTTAGGTGATCTTTATGTCCAAGTTCTCTACTGCCTTACAGTTTCTTAATTCTATGAGGCCGATCGAATGATTGAAATGAAAGTCGCTGGAATTGCCTTAGATGCAGCCACGCGCAGTCCTATTGTCCTATTGAGAGACGCTACTGAGCGACGGGCTTTGCCTATTTATATCGGTCAGGAGCAAGCAAAGGCTATTATTAGCGCGCTCGAAGGCCACAAGCCTCCTCGGCCCTTAACTCACGATCTGATGGTCAATTTCTTAGAGGCATGGAGTCTTACCTTGGAGCGCATAGTTATTCACTCGCTGCAAGATAACACGTTCTATGCCGTCCTGATCGTCCGTCAGGGAGAAGTTAAAAAAGAGATCGATGCCCGACCTAGCGACGCCATCGCCCTAGCCCTGCGAACGAACTGCCCCATCTGGGTGATGGAAGAAGTCGTCGCCGATGCTTCGATACCTGTCGATCGAGATGCTGATGAGGCCGAACGCCGGGCCTTCCGGGAATTTATCTCAAACCTCCGTCCAGAGGATTTGATTAAGAGAAGCGGCTTGGGCCCGGGCGAAACTTCCTAAACTTTATGCGCTATCGACGGTTTGGCAAAACGGAGTTGCACCTGTCGGTATTTTCCTTGGGAACCATGCGCTATTTGGCTTCTGAGGAAACTGCCTGTCAGACTGTACAACAGGCGTTGTCTCAGGGAATCAATCACCTGGAAACGGCAGCAGGTTACGGTTGCAGCGAGGAATATCTTGCCGCGGCCCTTTCGGCTGGTTTGTCGGTCGATCGATCGCGCCTTCACGTCACTACAAAAATTTCCCCAACGGAGGATGCAGCAGCTATGGAACGCTGCATCGACGCATCCCTCAAACGCCTGAATTTAGACTATATCGATTGTCTGGCAATTCACGGTTTGAATACTTGGGAACATTTGGCGATTGTGCGATCGGCCACAGGCTGCATGGAAGCTGTACGCAAAGCCCTGGCCGATTGCCGAATTCGGCACGTCGGCTTTTCGACTCACGGGCCTCTGGATCTGATTTTGGCTGCAATAAATACAGATTTGTTTGAATTTGTCAACCTGCATTACTACTATTTTTTTCAGCGCAACGCCCCGGCAATTACACTCGCCAAGCAAAAAGATATGGGCGTTTTCATCATTTCCCCAGCCGATAAAGGAGGGCAACTCTACACCCCCCCGGAAAGTCTCGCACAATTGTGCTCGCCTTTCTCGCCCTTAGAGTTAAATTATCGGTTTTTACTCAGCGATACTAGGATTGGGACTTTGAGTGTGGGCCCTGCAAATGCGACAGAATTAGAGCAACCCCTGAAATATTGCGATCGCGACTTTCCCCTCACCAACGCCGAAATCGCTGCGTTCGATCGGCTAGAATCGGCTATTGCAGACACTTTGAAAACCGACAAATGCAGCCAGTGCTATGCCTGTTTGCCTTGCCCGGAAAACATCAACATTCCCGAAGTATTGCGACTCCGCAATCTCGCAGTCGGGTGCGACATGACTGACTTTGGCAAATACCGCTATGCCATGTTTGAAAATGCCGGACACTGGTTTCCTGGCAGCAAAGGCAACCGCTGCACCGATTGTGGCGAATGTTTGCCTCGGTGTCCCGAAGAGTTAGACATCCCAACTTTGCTCAAAGATACTCACCAGCGACTCGGGGGCAAAGCAGGCAGGCGGTTGTGGGATTGAAAAAAAGGTGATGAAGGCAAAAGGCGATCGAGCGTATCTAAAGTTTTGCAAAAATTACGCTAAACTTTGGTTTAAGTAAATTTACGATACTGTCGATCGATAAACTACTTCGTTTTACGACTGTATGCGGGAGCATCCCGATTTGGCAAAAAGCGTTTTTGAGGAGTGTGAATATCTTGCACAACCAAGCCTACATCTAAGCGCAAACACTCCTGTGAAAGCACTCATTTGGATGCTGGCAACACACTTTAAATGGAGCCGAGAGTATTATATGTAAAAACAACTAAATAACACAATCTGATTGACACCTAGAAACTGATTTTTTTGAGAATATCCCAGTCATTTTCTTGTTTGGTTGGTCGGCGATACCGAATAATTTTATGACCATTTATTAACCGAATTCGATATAAAATCTACAATCGTTCACCTGAGCGCTCACGCCGAAGTCTAAAATCTAAAATCTAAAATTGATTGCCTTCCCGATTAATTGATGCCCTGTCATCTACAACCGATCCCGCATTTACTACTATGGCTCATACTCAGTTAAACGACAGCCAGCAAAATTGTCTGCAACAAACTAAAGTTGCAACTTCCGAAAGAAGAGTGAAAGCAGCTTTCAAGCCGTGCGCCTATAACTTATTTGTTACCAGAAAACAGCTAATTGGACTGCTGGCGTTACAAACAATCTTGCCAGTCGGACTAACGGGAGCAGCACTTTGGCTAACATCGGCAGTTGGAAACAACGAACTGCAAAATCAAGCTAAATCAGAACTGAGCCTTAGTAAAATTAACTACAATTTCAAACTAGATCGCGCCGCCGACCGTTTGCAAAACTCCTCTGACAGCAAAACGATCGCCCAAACAGCCTTAGCTTACAACAGCGGCAAAAAAGTATCAGATTTGCAAAAATCGGTCAAGCAAATTCTAGAAAATCAAGTCAAGACAGGGGAAATAGACAGCGCGGCCTTAGTTGGAAAAAACAGACAGATAGTTGTTAGCGTGAACCCCAACCAGAAGGAAAAAAGTTTTAACCTGCCAAAAATAGTCGATCGAGCATTTGATGCAAAAAAAACCATTACAGCTACCGAAATCATTGCCAAATCAGAAGTTCAGGAACAATTGGGATCTTTGTCGCCCGGAAAGGTCGATCGCCCTGTGCTCGTCCGCTACGCAGCAATTCCCGTAAAAGATCCCAAAAATCAGACAGTGATTGCTGCTTTAGTCTTAAGAAAAATTATCAGCCAAACGTCGGCAGTCGCTAACAGCGAAACCCTCAATTTACAGGGCGGCGGATATCACGCTATCTACATACCGCTGGCTGACGGCAAATTTGTCTTGGCAGGTTCGCAAGCAGTTACAAAAAACCAACAGTTGCCAGACTTAAATTCAATAGACAAATCTCTCCTAAAATCTGCACTCGCCGCCGACGGCAAATTAGTCGCCGGAAACGTACACACAGGCAGTCAAACTCATGCAGTAGCTGCCAAATCCCTCGGCAATTTAGCCGGAAAACCCGCAGCAATTTTAGTGCGATTCATCCCCACAACCTCGATCGAAACCTGGTGGGGCAACAACTGGCTGCTGGCACTGTCTGCTGCTGCAGTTGTCCCCTTCGCCTTGGCAGTTGCTGTCACCCGCCGGATTGCCAAACCCGCTAACTCAGATTTATCAACAGCAGAGGGGAATTGGGCATTTAACTCCTCTGCCGAACCGCAGCAGCGAGCCCGGAATTTGGATTTAACTTATGACAATTTAAATTTAGGCGAATTTCCAGATTTATTCCCTAAAAAATCGAGTTTAAACGGTAAATTAGCGGTCGATTTTCGATATAAAAAAAATCCGGGCGATCTCCCGTTAGCGAAGCCCTCGAAGAGGATCGCAAATCCCCAGAGCCCGCTCGCTTTCCAACCCCTAGAATTGGCAGAAAACTCCGTCTCAAATCAGTCGCGGCACGTAAATACAGAACTAGAAAAAAGTGCGATCGCCTTAAATCTAGTCCAGGAAGCTTGGCAAGACTTAAATCGCCTCAACTTGGAATTGCAGCCAAAAATACTGGATCGCCAAAACACTCAAAAAGCCCTGCGAAAGAGCGAAGCACTGCTGCAAGCGATTTTAGACAACTCAACAGCAGTAATTTACATCAAAGATGTTGAGGGAAAATACCTGCTCACCAACCGCCATTTTGACAATTTGTTCGACATCGCCAAAGAGCAAATAACAGGCAAAACCGACGGCGATATTTTTCCCGAAGACAAAGCAGCAGCCTTGCGAGAAAATGACTTGAAAGTTCTCGAATCCTCCTCGCCCCTAACCCTCGAAGAAATCATCCCTCAAGACGACGGCCCGCACACTTATATTTCTCTGAAATTTCCCCTCTGCAACTCCGAAGGCAAAGCTTATGCAGTCGGTACAATTTCTACAGATGTGAGCGATCGCAAACTGGCCGAACTCACCCTAGAAAAGGCCAAAGCAGAACTAGAAAGAGAAGTCGAACAGCGCACCCTATTCCTCCAACAAACCAACGAACTTTTGCAGTTTGAACTCGCCGCCAAAGTCCGCGGCGCGATCGCCGTCAGACAAATGAGTGCTCAGGTAGCCCGACACGCCAGAACAGTTGACGGGATTCTCGGCGCTTCTCTTGACCTAATTTTTCTAGTAGATCGATCGGGAAAATACACCTATGTCAGCCGCACCGCCGCTCAAGCTGCCGGCATGAACCCCAGAGAAATGATTGGCAAAACCTGGCAGGAATTAGGCTGGTCGCCAACAATTATGCAGCGAGTTCACCAAGAATGCCACGGCATATTTGCCACAGCCGAGCCCAAGAAAGGCGAAGTAATTGTCCCCACCGCAAGCTGGGGAACCCGCGACTACGAGTACATTCTCAGCCCGGTTTGTGCGACAGACGGCAGCGTCGAAGCGGTGGTGGCGACACTGCGAGATATCACCGAACGCAAAGACGCTGAGGAAGCGTGGCAGTTGGCCAAAGAAGCCGCAGAACTCGCCAACCGCGCCAAGAGTGCTTTTCTGGCAAACATGAGCCACGAGTTGCGAACTCCCCTGAATGCGATTATCGGCTACAGCGATATGCTGGTGGAAGATGCCGAAGAGTTAGGCAACTTACAGGTTGTCTCGGATTTAGACAAAATTCGCACTGCTGGCAAACACTTGCTGCGGCTAATTGACGACATTCTCGACATCTCCAAAATTGAAGCTGACAAGATGGAGATTTACCTCGAAAGCTTCGATGTTGGAGGCTTAATCGATGAGGTGTTAACAACTATCAAACCGCTCATGGATAAAAACGGCAATACTTTACAAGTATTGACTTCTGACAATATCGGCGCGATGCACGGCGATTTGATGAAAGTGCGGCAGGTAATGCTGAATTTGCTCAGCAATGCTGCTAAATTTTCTGCGAATGGGACGATCGTGCTTACTGTCGAAAGAATTACCAGTGAAGAATTAAAAAATAAATATCAACCGAGAGTTGCTCAACTGTTAATTTTGGATGCAGAATTTTTAATTTTCCGAGTGACGGATACGGGCATCGGCATGACAAAAGAGCAGCAAGAGCGACTGTTTCAACCTTTTACTCAAGCCGACAATTCAACTACTCGCAAGTACGGTGGTACTGGTTTGGGACTGACTATCAGCCAGCGTTTTTGTCAGATGATGGGCGGCGATATTGAAGTTACTAGCGATTTAGATTGCGGTTCTACTTTTACTGTTTGTCTGCCTGCTTCATTGTTTAGGCGATCGGAATTTTAACATGACTTCAGGGGCGGGCTTTACCAATAATAAAAGCAAAAACAAACAATCTTATAAACCCGCAGCCACACAACACAAAATTGCCATGTACATCTTTTGCATATAATAAAATGTAAGGTTGATGTATGTTATATCCTATGCGGGGACGGGTTTTCTAGATGGCGATTTTCCGATATGAATGATTGGTAAAACCTGCACCTATAGAAAATATATAAAAAAGCCAACAATAATTATGAAATACGATGTTGATACCCGCAAGAATTGCATTTTGACAAAAAGTTTATTTTTGTTCCTGATTGCGGGTTCTGCGTGCTTCGGAGCCTTGCTGTGGGGACAATCTGCCACATATTCCCAGCAGCCGAGCTGCCCGACTGGCAACGCTGCTAATTTACCGTCGCCTCCGCTTTCGCAAACCGAAAAAAGCGTGCCGAGTCTGTGGTTAGCTCAAAAACTCTATGGCGGGAAATTGCTCGATCGCTGGTTTGTAGATCCCGGCAATACTTGGGTAATTATCATCGTCAACCGCCAACTTTGGAGTTTGCTCGATTATATGGAACGCTATCAGTTTGTCAACCGCTTCGGAACTGTCGCCAGCGAATACGGTTACAATGTGCGAGTTTGCAACCGTCAAGGCACGGCTTTGGCAGTTTATTCGTGCAAGGGCGATCGGCGCTTCTGTCGGATTGATTTAGAATCTCTCTCAAATCCAGGTATTCGAGGAAGGGTGAAAGGATTTTAGTAGGGTGCACCAGCAGCGAGTAATTTGATGAATAATGGATAAATCAAGAGCTGACGCACCGTGCATTTTAACTTCTCACTACTTGCCGAATTTCTTGCCAGAGCGATCGATACAGCGAGATCCCAGCATCCCCCAAAGGCAGCAGAAAGTCGCTAGCAGCAAGAATCTTCGCATCCGGCAACAACACGGGATTAGTGCGAACAGCTTCCGGCAAATCTTCGGGTTTCATGCCGACAATTATCGGCGAACTAGCCTTAGCCAGCAAAGATAATTGAGGAGCAATTTGAGGCTGCAAGCAAAAATTAATCCATTTTTCCGCTAAAGAAACTGGATTGCCCGATGCTGGTTCTACCCACAAATCTGTCCAAAGTGCAGTTCCCGAAACGGGAATTACTAAAGCAATATCCTTTTGAGTTTGCAGCAGCGGCAGCAA
Organism: Microcoleus sp. Pol14D4; assembly: GCF_036701245.1. Taxonomy (NCBI): domain Bacteria; kingdom Bacillati; phylum Cyanobacteriota; class Cyanophyceae; order Oscillatoriales; family Microcoleaceae; genus Microcoleus; species Microcoleus sp. Pol14D4. Next base: position 13,233 of record NZ_JAUBQM010000046.1, on the reverse strand, counting down.
GTCTCCAGATGAACCGACAGCTAACCAAGTATCGCCTAAAACTAGCGGTTGCAGGTAAGCGTCGGAACTGTAAAATTTAACTTGTGCGTTCAGATTTGTGAGTTCTTTTTTGAGGTTTGGAACTCGATCTAATTGCTGCGTATTGTAAGATTTTCCGAGTTTTTTTAATGTTAAACCGATAACTTCTCTGGCACTATCCGGTAGAGAAATTCGATCGCGCAATTCGACTCGCCACAAGTCTTTCCAATCTGTCGGAGTCCACCCCAAAGCCTTAAATTTGTCGGTTCGATAGGCAATTACCGTACTTCCCCAGCGGTAAGGTGCAGCCCACACTTTACCTTCAGGATCTAATTTACCCTCATCGTTGCGCCTGACGAGTTTTTGCCATCTTTCTGGCAATTGTGGCCAATTAGCAAACTTAGCAGGATCGATCGGCTTAATCAATTTTTGCCTAATTGCCAAAGTCAGCCAGTAATCTCCCAACATCACCAAGTTAGCTTGATTTTTTGATTGGGGAACCCGTTTCCACTCCTGCAACAGGGCGAATAATTCTTTTAATTGTCCTTCTTGCGTTACCTGCAAAAGCGGAGACGGTTGTACATCGCGGCTAAATTTGCTTACCAGTTGGGCCGGAATACCGTTTTTGAGCGATCGAATTTTGAGAATCGGCTTCGAGTCGCACCCTGCCGCCAATTGACTTAAAGTTAGGGTGGCGGCCCCCAATAGCAAAGACCTTCGTTTCACCTGTGAATCCGCTTTTCTAAATATTGACCGATCGTTTTGTGTTCTACAGCCCGGGAAATAATTGTTTGTCGAGTCCGGTAGTTGGCGCCGATTTGTCTTATTTCTTCCTCAAACACAGAGCCATTGTACTCGGTTCTGCTGCCAAAAGAGTCTGTTTTGCTCTTGCCCTGATTTTACCTTCTAGCTTGTCGATCGACCTTCCGATGCCGAAAATTCTGTCAACTTAACGGCTAATTTCTCTGTTCCAAGTTCCTTTGAGCCAGTTGTGTTCGCCAGCCGGGTCGATCGACTGTATCTGTGTTACATTTTTTAATATAACGAAATAACGAGAGCGCTGCCATCTGCAGTTGGATGACGCTTTTTACACAACCGAAGTGAAAAATCCTTTTTAAGTCGGCGACAGCTTAATAACTAAAAAAACTAAAAATCCATTCATCTGAATCCTGAAAGCACTGGCGAGAGCGAAATCAATCTAATAGGACGCTCTGCAATCCCACTCTCAGAAACCAGACGTTTTAACTCTGATTGAAGGCTTGAACGAAGTATAGGGGTTAACCAACTCGGTTCCTGTGTCCAAGACCATGTAAAACCTAAAATCTACAATCTACAATCGACTCACGAATGGCGATCGATTATCTTCAAGCTGGCTCCCTAAATCTACCGTCAGGATTGGGAACACAACAATTACGTCAAAAATTAAATAATTTAGTGATAAATCCAAGTTATGTAAAGATTTACCTAAAATATAAAGATATAAGTTACGAGCCAAAGGATGATTGTATGGAAGCGCTCCGCCAGCAAGTTACAGTATTGAGCCAACAAGTCGAGGCCCTCTACAAACTCATAGAAAACCTTAATGAAAAGCTCTTGGCGTCTGCCACGGAGACGAAGCTGACCCAGCAACAGAGAAACGATCGCTCTGGAACGGTAGGAAATGACAAAACCTCGTCCTATCCAAGCTACAGCAGTCTCGACGGCCTCCTCGAACACAAGGACATACTGTTAGATGACAGCTATTTCGACAAGAATTCTCAAAGCTTAGAAAAAGAGCTGAGTGCAGAGATTCAAATCCAGCGCTTAACTGCTCAGCTAACAGCAGCTTACAATCGAATTGCAGCCTTGGAAGAACAATTGCTCTCCAAAAGAATGCACTCGCAACATCTAGGCGGGCCTAATTAAATATTGCTAGCAGGGATCGGGTACTAATCAAAAAAAATACAAGTTGCGTTGCTTTATGCTCGTCTACTTATAGATTCATTGCATAGAGTTTTTTATCTCCCGCAAGTAGCAGGGGGGATACTGCATCAAAGCCAGATATTGTGTAGAAAACTATGTAAATCTGAGAGCATAAATGCTACAGAAAATGATATAATTATTCAGCCAAAAGGAAGCTGGGTGAGCAGCACAACCATGTTCGCAGCTAGAGTTCCGCATCTGAATTTTTAATGTTTAATTCCTAAGATTCGTGGACGCCCAGAAAACTAAAAATCCGGTTTGCGAGTGTATTCGTCCCTGCAAAACCCCAATATTTTCAGTAAAAACCAGGTTTTTTGCCTCCAGGACTCTCTAATGTTTAATTTCACACCGCGAGGCTAAAGCTTCAACAGCTTGGAGGAGTTGAGGAGGAGTCCAATTTGCAGTCAGGCCACTGGCGATCGCACAGGCTCCCGCACCGACACCTTCTTTAACATAGCCGCGATCGTAAGCTTGCAGTTGCCCGTAGCGAGATCCAGCAAAACTTAGCTGCGCGGCCAACAGAGGCACACCGCCGATATCTTTAGCGAGTCCTAAAGTGTCTCCTGTAGGGTCTTCTGCCACCCAGCGCGTAGTCCCTACCGCGACTTGTTCGGGACTCCATAGCAGAGCATATTCACGGGCTAAAGCTTGCATCAAAGCGTACACTGCCAGCATTTGCGTGCCCCCGGCCAGAAGCACCCCGCAAGTCCGACTCGCGGCGATCGCCATTGCCGCCACCACTATTTGCATCGGATCGCCCACCGCCGCTACCAATTCCAGGGGAGTGCTGTTTTTTCCGTTAATTTCCCACTCAGCATTATTGAGTCCCGCTGTCACCGCAGCCAATTTTTGAGCGTGATTGCAGCGAGGATGAGAACTGTTAACTTTGCCCGCCGCTGCAATACCCAAACCCATTAACACGCCCAAAGCAGTAGTCGTTCCCCCAACTACGCACTCTCCTAAAATTAAATAGCTGCCATTAGTTTGAGCAGCCAATTTAGCTCCCCAAATTAATCCTTGTTCGAGCAAATGTTTGACAGTTTCGAGTTCTAAAGCATTTCCAGAAATCACACACTTTGCCGGAGTGCCGCCCAAATCAATTGCAGGTACGGGAGGTGGGAGGGGCAAACCAGAATTAAATAGGTAAAGGGGAAGTTCCAAAGCTTCGACTACAGCGCGAGATATCAGTACCGGCGATGCACCCGCTTCTAGGGGCGGCAAAGGATATTGGGGCGAGGGTTGGGGGCCGTTATACAAAAATTCTGCATCGGCTAAACAAGTAAATTGTCGATCGTGCGGAGTTGCTCCTGCTGCTGAAATCCCCGGAATTAAGCCAGTAGCGGTAAATCCTAACACGCAGGCAAATATCGGTTTTCGTCCCCCATAGCGATCGAGCCACCGCTGGGCCTGTTCAATTTCTGTATAAATACCAATCATAGTTAGTCATTAGTTATTAGTCATCATTTATCCGTCAACAGTCAACAGTCAACAGTCAACAATTCCCAATAACTACTCTTCATAATCAATCAAAACTTGCACCCAGCTTGGCGGCCGCGGAATTGGATTTCCCAAACGATCTAATAGCAGCAAAGCTACTAAATGCACTACAAATAAATAGACAATATTGTTAACCAAAATCATCCCGGCGGCGATCGCCCCAATTGTGTTCAAACTCGGTACATTAAGCCAGCCCAGCTTCACAAACACCCATTCCACCATCTCTGTTACCTGGGCGGTTACGTAAACCCATAGATCTTGACCCACCAACGCTGACAGCAGCCAAAACCGAAAAAAGAAGCCGACAGTACCAATTAGCGCGCCCACACTAATAGAGAGCGACCAACTCGCTTTGCGCCTCCAAAGTCCTCCCAGCGCAACTCCCATAATTCCAAAAGGCATCACGTATAAAATGCTCCGCGTCGGGCCCATCAGTACCGATAGCAGCAAACCCGATACCAAAGATGCCATCCAAGCTGCTCGGTTGCCCCAACGCAAGTAAACTAGGGCGATGGGTATGGGGAAAAAAACCCGCAGCAAAGGCCCTAGCGGAAAGTAATAATTTACCAGCCAAATTAAGCTAGCGGTACTTGCCAAAAAAGCCGTTTCTACCAGCCTTAAAGGCGCTTCCCCAGAGGCGCGCTTCTCCCGATCGGGATTGGTGCGATCGCCAGCCATTGCTGAACTGTCGGCGGTTTGTGGCTCGTTATTTGTATTGGGTGAACTACCCGAATTAGAGGCAGCATCTGCTGACAAAAAATCACTCATCCGATTTTAGATTTTAGATTTTAGATTTTAGATTTTACGGGACTTGCGCTCAATACGGCTGATTCCCGATGTTAGATTTTAGATTTTAGATTTTAGATTTTACGGGACTTACGCCCGATACGGCTGATTCCCGGTTTCAGTGTTTGGATGCCTCGCCACCAAATTTAATATTGCTCGCAGAAACCGGGTTTAGGTAGGAACGCAAGTCTTATGTTAGATGGATTTTCTCAGCCAAAATTTTCAGCAGCATTATTTATTTTTCGATTTTGACTTCCTGGATTACCAAAACCGAACAAGATGCGTGGTGAACTACATAATTACTGACGCTGCCGAGGAAAGCTTCTGCGAACCCCGTGCGGCCGCGCCTCCCCAACACTATTAAATCTGCGCCCCAATTTTCGGCGGATTCACAGATACAATGCCCCGGATCTCCGTCCATTTTGCAGTCAAATTCCACCTGCAATCCTTTTTTTGCTGCGGCGTCGCAGTAATTTTTTAGCAAACCCGAAGCGTGTTTTACATCGCTTGCCAGCCGCAAACGTTGAGCTTGATAAGCTTGATCCATTAACTCGACATTCATTCCCAAATCTACTGGAATTGGCACTGCCGTCTGACCCACCGTGCTCACAGTAACGCAGTTAAATAGCATTAACTGGGCGCTATCGCTCAGAGCTAATTCTAAAGCTTGAGTGAAGACGCGGTGGCCGAGTTCAGAATCATCTAAGGCGGCGAAAATTTTCTTAAAACTCACAGCTTTACCTCCTGCGTGAAATCATTAATATCAGTTAGTTAACAGAGAGTGCTTTTGAATTAGAAGCAATAAAAGCAAACTCTGATACTTCTAGACTAACAGACGCTCTAAGGCGTGCAGGTCGGGAATGCACAAAACGTCACGTTCGCGCTGAATAGTTCCTTTTTTTTCCAGCTTGCTCAGCACTCGCGTTACTGTTTCGCGAGCCAGCCCGCTGAGGCTGCTTAATTCTCTGTGTGGCAGGTTCGGTATTTCTGTACCTCCTGTTTCCAAGATTTTTTTGCCTTGCCCCTCGGCCAAAAATAAGAGAATATCTGCTACTCGCGAGGTACTGTCGGACTCTCGCAAACGCAGGCGGCGGTTGACTTGTCGCAGGCGCCTGGCCATTAGTTGAGCTAGCCGAATACCTGCTAGCGGCTCGGTATGAATAAGCTGCACAAAATCCTGAGATGGCATATTACCGATCAGTGTCGGGGCTAGGGTGATCACATCTGTCGATCGCGGTGCTTCTTCGATCGCAGCCATTTCCCCGAATAATTCTCCTTTCCCTAAAATATTCAGTGTTACTTCTTTTCCGTCTAGGTTGTAGGTGCGAATTTTCACCCAACCATCCAATATAAAATACACTGATGTTCCCCAGTCATTTTCGAGTAAAATCACTTGATTTGACGGATGACTGCGGGTAACGATGTGGACAGTTGCTCTCTCGATTACAGAATCGGGTAATCCTGCAAAAAAAGGAGTAGAAACTATCAATTGATTTATATTAGAATTCGGATCTCGGGTGTTAAAGCGGTCTTCCATGAGGCCATCATTTTAATTTATGCGCTTGAGCTGCGCTGGGCAGTTACAAATAGCTTGCAGCCGAGTCATTGGATTTGAGATTCAAGATTTGAGAAACAAGGATCTAAAATCAAGGATCTAAAATCGGAAATTTTACCTCTAAAGTTTTGCGGTCAAAGGCTCAATATGGGAATTAATAGCCTCAAGCTCTGATTGGGAGCTAGAAACTAAAAAATATACCATAATTTTTTAGATATATACCACTGAGCAAATTTTATTAACAAAATTTTAGCAATGTGGCAAACCACTGAGCCGATCGAATTACCTTTGAAAGCACTTCGCGAAGACAAGCTTAACACTGCTGAGAGATTTGTTGTCACTAGGCCCTGCTGTCGAGAAGGTAGAATCCACGAGTACAAGCCTGCAAGCAAGGTAGACAGCGACCAAATCCGAGCAACTACCTAGAACCCGGCAAATGTCAGCACGATCGGCAAAATCCACAGCCATTGCGAGCCTAAAGACTGGCGCTCTTGGCAAGCCAAACCCACCCACTTCCCAGCAAACTTTTCTGCTACCCCAAGATTATTGTACCATTAGTATCTAGCCATGAATACAGATAATAGGCTATAATCAAGGGTTACTCAAATCCAGTATACGGGGACAATCCCGAATCTCGGTATCCCAAAGCCCAAATTGTTTGAGGTTTTTTCCAAGTCGGTGAAAAATGAACAGACACTGGCGCGCCACCATGCTAATGAAACTCGCGGTGACAGTGTGCGGCCCGCCGTTCAAGCAGGTGAAGGCAAAAGTTCGTCGGGCTCGCAGCTATTCCGAGCAGGAATCAGCCTCCGGGCAGGGAAACTCGCCCCTGAGTCGCAGAATTTGAAAGCACTTGGAATTGATAGAAGCGGGCATTTGGTGCGGAAGTACCGACTAACCTATCATAGGCAATAGAAGCGCTCCGAAGGCAAAAGGTTAATTAACAGTTGTCAGAAAATATTAGTAAATTATTGACGGACTCGCATTCAGATTATTCTATCTATTGGCATCGCTGCCGCCTGACTTCAGTCTTTTGTCGGTAAAGTTTCTCCCAAGCCGCATTCCCAGAGGTTCCGCCCTTGAATTCTCAGAAGTACAAAATTCAAGCACTGATTGCTGAGATAGACGAGGTACTCAGCAAGCCCGCACCCCGCTTGCCTTGGACGGGTTCGATAGATACTGTCCACCAGCGCCAACTTTTAGAGCGAGTGCGCGCTTATCTGGTTTCCTCAGACTCAAAGCTAACAGTCCCAAAGGCCCCCGCCCGCCCAAATGTGCCCCCGCAACCAGTTCCAGTGCCCAAAGTGCCTCTGCCCGCCCCTCGCCCCTCAGCAGCAGAGCAAATCATGCTGGCCGTAACCGGAGAAATCAGCCATCTGCGTTCAAGCCTGACAGGGCCGCTCCAAGAAGACATAGAAGCTTTGCGGCAAGAGCATCAAGCTCTAATTCAAGAAATCAAACAGCTAGAAGCAAAACGGCAGCAGCAACAATCCCTAGCTCAACAACAAGCCAACCAACAGCAAATCATTGCTGAATTCTTGCAGGTACTGACTGCCCGCTTGGAAGAAACCTTGACTAGCAATTTCTCCCAAATTCTAAGTTCGCTAGAAAATCAGTTATTGCAAAGCAGCGCAGCACCATACTCTTTGGGCAGTGCGCCTGATGAACAGTCGGCTATTGATGTCACACTGAACCGACAAACCTCAGAAGAACACCCGCTGCTGACGCCGGCTCAGAGGTTGGAGCAAATGCAACTGTTCCAATCTCGTGCTGACAGTCTGCTGATGAGTCTCGATTCTAGGATGGCTATCGTGTTCGAGGCTTTGCAAGCAAATCTGCAAAGCTATCAAGCTTCCTTGAGACAAGAACTCGAAAATATGTACGGTTTGAGCCAGCAGAGCGAGGCGATGTTCGCAGCTTTGGTCAACCATTTGGCTTCACAGTTGGGGCGAGAAGCATCTTCCTACGTTCAACAGCCGATCGATTTAGCAAATAATCTCGAAACCGTCACCCCAACCGCAGCCGATCGATCTCCTATCGCTCCCGCCCTTTCAAATACTCCAGAGACTCTGGCGGGAGACTCGGTGCAGGAAATTCGCACCGGCGAATTCGGAGACCAAGACAGATTTCCCTATGCCGGTACAGAAATTTCTCCGCAATTCAGAAAGTTGAGGCGCGACCGCGACCGCATTCAAGCCCCAAGTTTGCTCCCGGATGGGGAAGATAATGTGTTGGGTGATATGCCCGAAATATCTCGAAATGCAACTCGGTTTACTGGCGGTGAATTGGATAACAGGGTAACAGAAACAGACGAAGAAGTTGATGACTTGTATGCAAGCTTGTTCGCTGGAGAAGCGGTTCCTGAAGTAGAATTACAAATAGAAAATTTTCCGGTAGAAAATACTGTAATTGAAACAAAAAGAGAAGGCGTAGAATATCAAGCAGCGACGGATAATGAAAATGCAGAATCGCTAAAATTGACTGAAGATTTGTTTGTAAATCTACTGGATGAAAGCGAATCTCTGGAAGAGATTTTAGTAGAGGAAAATTCAGAATTTGTAATGCGGAATTCTGTAGAGCGTCTAACTTTAGATAGTGCAGATTTATTTCAACCGCAAGAGGCAACAGTACCTCCAGTTTCAGAAGCATCACCCTCAACTGCTGAGGTGCAAATTGACGCGGACGATCGAGAAAATATAGAAACGGGTCAAAACATCAGCGAGCAGTTCGGCGCTACAGTGCCTCAATCAGCAGCTTCGCCGTTGAGAACGCCTGTAGAAATTAGCCCTCACCGACCCAGTGCCACGCCCGCTGTACCAAGTGTCGGTGACTTGCAAACTGGCGAGTTCGACTCATCCTCGCAGCGGCTCGATGATGGGTACATCCAAGCTTCGCCGGACGAGGATTTGCTGCCGGTGGAGGCATTAGAAGATGACCTCGATCGAGATCTAAATCTGGACAACAATACTCTCGAACTTTTGGAGGCAGACCTCTACAATCTGGAGGGATTGGAAAATACTAGCTCCCGGCGATCGAATTTCTCAGCCGCTAACAGCTTGGATTTATCGGCGAGTTCTCCCGATGACATTGCAAAAAATCCCTTTGCCGAGGCCGCAGAGGAAGAACTCGGAACGCTGGAGGATTTGTTCTCCGATGTGTTGGAACTTTCATCTGATGATGAACCCTTTGTTTTGGAAAACGAACTTGAGGATGATTTGTTTGCGGAGGAAGACGAGTCGAATTTGACGCTAGACGAGATTTTGGCTAGTTTGACCGAGACCGATCGCCCTTCGACTGATTCTTCCCCTCCAGAAACTGCCGAAACTAACGAACTGCGATCGAGTCCTCCAGAAAGTCAAAAAAAAAACTAATTTCGATAGAGAGTAAAGCAGGAGTTGTTGAGGGGAAAACCGATTTTAGCGAGTTTGCCGGGACACAGCAGCAAGACTCGGCTGGGCATTCTGCAGCAGATGCGATCGCCCCATCCCGAGAACGGCGGAATTCTAGCTGGTATTTGGGCATTGATTTCGGTTCCAGCGGCCTGTCTGCAGCTTTGCTCGATCGCACCAGCGGCCAGTTGCACCCGATTTACTGGGAAGCATCGCAGGCTGAGGGTTCCGCTGCAGACGCCAGTTGTCGGGTTCCCTCGGCTGCAGTGCTGGCGGAAACAGCCCCAGGAAGCCCGGGGTCAGAGGTGACAGTCAAGTCGGTGGGATTCCGACCTCAGCCTTTGGCTGCAGGAGAATTTTTACTGGAAAATTTTAAATTGCCTTTAAAGGTGGGCATTCCTTATCAGCGGGAAGCTGCTGGGATGTACGAACCGCTGTTGCAGTGGTCGCCCTTGCAGGCTTTTTCGATCGCCTTGCCGCTGCAAAGTGTGCGGGCACTGCTGGCTACTTTGAATCCGAGTTTGCGGGGAGAAAAATTTGACGGATCGGGGGAAGTTTTGGATTCTGCACCAAGGGAGATTTTTGCAGGATTGCCAGTTTCCAATTTAATCTCTAGGGCTTCGGGACTAACGCCAGAAACTCTCGATGCGGCGCTTTTAGACTTGCAGGGTGTCATTTTGGGGACTCCAGCGGGCTGGTCGGATGTTTATATGTTTAATCTGCGGGAGGCGGTTTTGGGCGCGTCTTTGGTGGCTTCGGGTTCGCAAATTTTTGTGGTGGAAGATGCGATCGCCACTTTGCTGGCTGCTGTAACTCCTGTGAACAATGGCATGGAAGTCGAGTCGTCAGCCGTGGATTCTGCTAAGGACCCTGAAGAAGCTGCACCGCTGAGTGTGAATGCTTCATCTTTTAGCGGGGGAACTTTGATTTTGAATGCGGGGGCGGCGACGGTGGAATTAGCTTTAGTTGAGTTGCCGTCGAATCTTCAAGATTTAACTCGTGCTGATTTTACTTGCCAGAGTTTTAGTTTTGCTGGCGATGCTTTCGATCAGGATATTATCTGTCAGTTGTTGGCTAAAAATGAAACTTGGGGAATGTCGATCGATTTGCCACGTCCTGGCCACCCTGATTTGCCGAGTCGCTATCAATTGCAGCAGCGGTTACAAGGTTCTGCTTTTGGCCTGCAATTGTTAGAAGCAGCAAGGCAAATAAAAGTTATTTTGCAACATCAAAAAAGTTTTGCTTTGGATATTGGTCAGCAGCATTGGGATGTGAAGCGCAAAGATTTGGAAAGTCTGGTTTTAGTGCCTTTTGTGCAGCAGTTGAACCGTGAATTGAATGCTTTGCTCAGCCGCGCGGGAATGTCGCCGGCGGGGATTAATCAGGCGATTTGTGCGGGGGGTATGGGTGCTTGGCCTGCGATCGCCCGCTGGTTGCGGCAGAAGCTGCCGAATGCGATCGTGGTTCAAGACCAGGAATTGCAGGGCGATCGAGATATTTTTGAGACTCACAATTCTGCATTAAATTCTGTATCTCAAAGTACCAATTTTTCTCGAAAATTTGGTCGAGTTGCCTGCGGGTTGGCGAGTTTGGCTCTATATCCTCACATTTTGGATGTGTCGCAGCAGCAGTACAGCGACTTTTTTCTGCTGTGGGAATTAATGCAGGTTTTGAGTGAGGAAACTTTGAGCTTTCAGGAAGTTTTGCAGTTGTTGGAACGTCAGGGCGTGAATACCCGCATCTGCGAACCCCGGATTTTGCGGATTTTGGAAGGAAATTTGCCGGCGGGACTTGTGCCTGCGGAGGAAGATTTCATGCTGTTGGCCGAGGAGTCTAGACAAAATCCTGATTGGGAAGCAATTTTGGCTGAGCCGCTGTTCTTTGAAGATGTCTCGCGGGGTTATCGTTTGAATCTCGAACACGCCTCTGTTGTCCGCGAATATTTAGGCAAACTCGCCTCTAGCAGCCAGCAAAAATTGTTAGAGCCGCTAACACTTGCTTGGGATGTTGGCACCGATATTTATCGCTAAACGGCAACAAACCCGGTTTCTCAGTAGAATCCTCCCTGTCTTTTGGGAAGAGTCCTAGTCGAAACCAGGTTTTTTTTGCGTCCAGGAGTAACTTTTTTCTGTAAATTTACTTAACTTTACATAAACTTTATACGGTCTTATAAAAAACACATAGAAACTTTATACATTTTTAAAGATTGTGCAAACCTCAGCATTTCAGGCTCTGCAGATTTGGGATGGCTAATAAGATGGAGGTAAGAGATCGTTAAAGTTGAGACAAATCATATGAAATTTCCGATGGGTGCCTCGTGGAAATCATCATTATCAGAAATGCTGTCCTTATTTTTTCAAGAATTTACTTACAGAGTCTGTGTATCAAAAAAACAGCATCACCGATCCGTAACTAGCAAGGTAAAACGGTTAATCGATATTTTGGGATCGCTGCTGGGACTGGCAATTGCTGCTGCGGTGGCGGTGCCGGTGGCAGTGGCGATGCTATTGGACAATCCGGGCCCGCTGCTTTACAGTCAAGTCCGCTGCGGCTTCAAAGGGCGGCTTTTCAGAATGTGGAAATTTCGATCGATGGTTGTCGGTGCAGAAAACCTCAAATATTTAGTTAGGAACCAAGCCAATGGTCACATTTTTAAGAATGAAAATGACCCGCGAATTACCCGCGTCGGCCGCTTCTTGCGGTGCACGAGTTTGGACGAGTTGCCTCAATTCTGGAACGTGTTAGTCGGCGACATGAGTTTGGTGGGAACTAGGCCGCCAACTCCTGATGAAGTTGCTGCCTATGACGATTTTCACTGGCAACGTTTAAATGTCAAACCCGGTATGACTGGGGAGTGGCAAGTCAACGGACGGTCTGGAGTTAAAGACTTTGACGAGATTGTACTCATGGATCTCGACTATCAGCGCAAGTGGTCTGTTGTTTACGACATCACTCTGATTTGCCAAACAATTTGGGTTGTCTTCAGTAAAAACGGTGCGTGTTAATAGACTTGCTGTTTTGGGGTGTTTTTGGATTTTAAATTTTAGGCAAAACCGGGGATGAAATAGTTGGAAACTGATTAAATATATGTTAATAGAATTAGCGATTGGTGATGCTTACGGTGCGGGTTTTGAATTTGTTGACCAGCAGACGATCGAAATGTACAACAATCTCAACGGCTACATCAAGCATCCCCGTCACGATATCCAGCCTGGATGTTACACGGACGATACGCAGATGAGTTTAGCCGTCGCAGAAGCTATCGTCAGCCGAGAACCTTGGACACCGGAACTTTTAGCCAGCAAATTTGTTGCAGCTTTTCACCGCGATCGGCGATTTGGTTATGCTGGCAAATTTTATAATTTTTTGCTACAAGTTCAAGACGGAAAAGAATTCTTAGAAAAAATTCACTCCGCTAGCGATAAAAGCGGATCGGCGATGCGAGCCGGGCCCATTGGCATTTTTCCTACTATTGAAAAAGTCATCGAAAATGCTACCGTTCAAGCTGCAATTACTCACAACACTCCTGATGGCATTAATGCAGCTATAGCAGCAGCTTTGATGTCCCATTACTTTATTTATCAGCTAGGTTTAAAGAAGAATTTGGGAAACTTTCTAGAAAAGCACGTAGCTGGTGAGTGGTCGATACCTTGGCAAGGAGAAGTCAGCGTTAAAGGTTTGGTCTGTGTTAAAGCAGCTATTACTGCAGTCATGCGAAACGATTGTATGAGCAAACTTCTCCAAGATTGCATTGCCTTTTCGGGAGATGTCGATACAGTAGCAACTATTGCTTTAGCTGCTGGTTCCTGTAGCAGTGAAATTGCCCAAGACCTGCCAGAAAATTTGGTACAAGGATTAGAAAATCAATCTTACGGCAGAGATTATATCATAGAACTGGATCGAGAGTTAATGAATTGCGCGATCGACTTCTGACTTCTTCCTGAGATAGGCATTACTCACAAGTTAAGCTAAAAGCACTATTGTCAATGAGTAAAATTACTCATCTTTTACCTGTTGACCCAATTA
>NZ_JAUBQM010000204.1:0-1210 GCF_036701245.1 Microcoleus sp. Pol14D4 | reverse complement strand
TATAGCGATCGCAAATGATTTGTAAATCATAAATCATGTATAATGAGGGAGGTGGATCTAAGTAGAAGTTAAGATGTCCCAAAATAAATTGTCAGAAAAATTTGAGGAGCATGAAGTCCAAGCTTTATTAGAGCTAAAAAATTTTATTGCCAGCAATCCCGATTCCAGAGAATTAAAAAGAGCTTTGGCCGTCCGAATGCTAAGTGAAGGTATCTGTCGCGAAACTATTCAAAAGCTCTTGGGAGTATCCTCTTCATTTATTAGCAAGTGGAAAATCAATTATGCGTTACATGGAATTGAAGGATTGCTCTTAAATCATCAAGGCTCGCAGGGACAACTTAAGCCAGAAGAACAGTCGGAAATTATTCAATGGTTAACCAATAAAGACCACTGGGATTTATCCGTTCTCGCAAATTATATAGCCGAAAAGTATCAGATTGAATTTAAATCTAAAACTAGCTACTATCGACTGTTTAAGTCAGCAGGAATTAGCTGGAAAAAGTCTCAAAAAAAGAACCCAAAAGGTGATAAAGAACTCGTCAAAAAAAAGCACCAAGAAATTTGTGAAACTCTCGAAGAAAACCGGGAAGCTATAGAGTCGAGAAAGCTTGTGGTGTATTTGATTGATGAGTGCCATCTTCTTTGGGGAGATGTCTGTGGTTATCTTTGGGGAAAGCGTAATGAGAGAATAGAAATACCGCTGGTAAATGAAAGAGAAAAACAAACTTATTATGGCGCAATAAATTATTTAACAAAACAGTTTGTTCTCCGAGAATACGCGACGGCAAATTCCGAGAATACGGTCGCTTTTTTAAAAGATTTACAATCTTTAAATCCCGAAGCGAGACATTTGATTATTTGGGATGGAGCTAGTTATCATAAATATAAAGAGATGAAAGCTTACCTAGAAGAAATTAATCAAGGGAAGGAGCGGGATGAATGGCCTTTAACTTGTGTCCTGTTCGCTCCTAATGCTCCCGAACAGAATCCAGTCGAAGATATTTGGCTTCAGGCCAAAAATTGGGTGAGAAAATTTGGGAGTCGGCTCAGTTCTTTTGCCTTAGTTAAATGGTTTTTCAATTTTACCATACAGGCACAAAGCTTTGACTTTCTCAAGTTACACAAATTTGGTATTTTTGAACCAACACTGAATTGAACTGCTGCTCGCTCGAATTCTCTATCGATTTATGAATGATTTGCGATCGCTATA
>NZ_JAUBQM010000203.1:0-1212 GCF_036701245.1 Microcoleus sp. Pol14D4 | reverse complement strand
TGGGTCATTACTCAAAACAATTTGAAGGAATATAGCTTCAGCTTATCACCCTTCTCTCAAGAATGAAATAGCCCTGCTAAAACTCCAGTCAATTACTGTATCAATCATTTCATCACCCAAGGAAAAGTATCGAAATTCAGAGAGACCTGCGACGCCAATAAAATAGGCTTGAAAACTATAAAATCTCTCACATTTATCATCAAAATTAAGTAGATTTTTCAATAATTCTTCTTTGAGATTTGGCTGGATGCGGTCTTGTCCCAACCAAAGCAATATCACTTCTTTCCACTGCGGTTCAAAAATGCGATAAATACCTTCATCTGGATTATGAGGAATGTGATTTAGGAAAAAATGCCAATCATCGATCGCCAAGGAAGCAAAATATTCCTGGAATGTAGGATGAAAGAATGCGTAAACAGATTCATCTGTTGCAGCTTCTCGATCTACCAAATTCAGCCAACCGAGATCCCAGGCTAATTTAAAAACCCTATCGCCCATTTGTTTTTCAATTAAACTCAGCGGCAACCGAAATCTAGCATCGCTATCCAATCCTGCTATAGACAAATGACCGAGGGCTTGATGTAATTCTTCTTGCAAAATTGGTTGAGTCGCCCAATCAATAACCGTTTGGGATGGTTTCCACTCATAGAAATAGCGGACAAAGTGTTGATATAGTTCTGCTTTGGTTTCTGGTAATTCGACTTGCTTATTTTTGCTGAATATTTGACACAGTAGAGATAAGCGAAGCGGATTTTTTACGAGTTGGCGGATGCGTTTTTTTTGCGGTTCTTGCAGCTTTTTCTGTAACTCCTGTCCCTGTTGAATATTTTTTGCTTCAGCAAACCACTGCTGAATAAAATCATCTACTTGCTCTTGTTTAAACTCCTGAGTTTTGTAAGTATCAAAGCCTGTGAGGGGATTTTTGAGACGGGCATCCCAAACATTGGTTCGACAGGTCAAAACAACCCGCACATTACCCAACCAATCAGTAAGCTGGTTTCTGATTTCTTCCAGGGACAAACAACTGTTCGCCCCTACAGCCATTTCATCAACACCATCGAGTAACAGCCACACCCCACCGTGACGCAACCGTTTCTGTAGAGATGTTTTGTGAGACTTCTCTACATCAATATCAGGTAACTGCTCAATAACCGCTGGTTGGAGTATCTGAGCTAAGTAGTCCCAGAACGCGAGCCAATAAACTTATTTCTC
>NZ_JAUBQM010000045.1:0-51063 GCF_036701245.1 Microcoleus sp. Pol14D4 | reverse complement strand
AAGTTACATCATCAAATATTTTTAACTGGTTTACACACTGCTGTTATTGTACCTCATCTTTCTGAGAAAGGCTATAAAGAGTTATATAGAAGTTTATAAAACTACTTGATTTTGGAAAAAAAAGTCATAATATATAGCAAGTCTATTTGAGTCGTGAATGTAGAACAACCTGAAACGCTTGTGATGATTGAATCGATTATTTACAAATCAAATGGTTTTGCTATAGTAATTGTATTCGTCTAACCAAATGCTGAATTTTAGTAGTAGTTAGACAGCGCCTGGGACAATAATCCCAGGCGCGAGAAAATACCAAAAATTAGCAAATAAACTAACAATTAATAGCTCAGATTTGTATGAAACCGGCCCTGTCAGATGAAAGCCAAATGTAGGGGCGATATCGGCGTAAAAAATGAGCAACTAACAGATAAGCTTTTTACAAAACTTGCCCTCCCACCTTAAGGCCCAATGTAGGGGCTATCCCGGCGTAAAAAATTGACTCTCATAACAGATAAACTTTTTACAAAACCCACCCTCTCTCACGGGGTGCTTAATTCTGTATGTCGCTAGAAAATCCCTATCTCAAAATTTCCATTATCATTCCAGTCTTAAACGAAGCACCTACAATTGCCTCAGTCATCTCCAGCGCCCTTCAGGCCAAAAATGTCGAAATAATTGTCGCCGACGGCTGCAGTAGCGACGGTACAGCCGATATAGCAAAATCTTTGGGCGTCCGAGTTATCTCCACCGCCCCAGGCCGCGCCACCCAAATGAATGCAGGTGCTGCTGCTGCTACAGGAGACATATTGCTGTTTCTCCACGGAGACACTCTTTTGCCTCGCGGGTACGACGATAGCGCGCGTCGGGTACTAGCTAACCCGTCTGCTGTAGCAGGGGCCTTTGAACTCAAGATTGACGCCTGCAGGCTCAGCCTCCGGCTGATAGAAAGAGGGGTAAAGTGCCGATCGAACTTTTTGGAAATGCCCTACGGCGATCAAGCTATTTTCCTCCACGCAGTTACCTTTGACAAAATCGGCGGTTTTCCCGACTTGCCCCTCATGGAAGACTTTGAATTCGTGCGCCGATTGAAAAAACAAGGCCGCATTGAAATAGTACCCCAGCCAGTCCTGACCTCCGCCCGTCGCTGGCAGCAGCTTGGGGTTCTCAAAACCACCGCTATTAATCAAATAGTAATCATCGCTTATTTCCTTGGAGTGTCGCCCGATCGACTCGCTTTCTGGTATAAGAGGCAAAAGAAAAATTCTTCCAAAAACTAAAGAATAGTGAACTTTTCTAAAGCTTGCTGCCAATTATGCAAATAGGAAACACCTCCCTGCGTAAAATATGACTTGAACGCCTCAACTTTATTAAACTGCGAGGACAAACAGAATATGGCCGATCCCAGAGATGCAGAGCTTATTAAACCCTTTAACGGCGACCCCTTCACGGGTCATCTAGCCACCCCGATCAGTGCTTCTGACTTCACAAAAGCATTTATTGGGAACTTGCCTGCCTACCGCAAAGGACTCTCGCCCCTAGTTCGAGGTCTAGAAATCGGTTTGGCACACGGTTATTTCCTCGTCGGCCCCGAAATCGTCTTCGGGCCCTTGCGGGATTATCCAGAAGCAGCTAATCTTGGCGGACTAATTACAGCCCTCGTCTTAGTTCTGCTCGGCACACTAGGTATGTCTGCCTACGGTTTAGTCTCTTTCAAACAAGACAACACCAGCTACCCTAGCGCTAATCCGATGACTCCCGATTCCCTCAGAAATGCTGAAGGGTGGAGCCAGTTAACCGCTGGTTTCTTCATTGGCGGGATGAGCGGCGTCTTTGCTGCTTACTTCTTACTGGAAAACTTTAACGGCGTTGATGCCATTTTCCGGGGTTTAGTCAACAATTAGGCTTCACTCCCCAATATCCCTGTTGGAACACACTAACTTTAGTTTGGAGAATTTGATATGACAGGTTCCTACGCTGCTTCTTTTTTGCCGTGGATTTTGATTCCGCTAATTACCTGGCTGATGCCGGTTGTGGTAATGGGTTTGTTGTTTATCTACATTGAAAGCGACGCCTGAGCCTTATCTCTAAAGTAAGACCTAAGTTGGAAAGCCGAAGTAAGACGATTGATGAACAATTGCTCTGAAATTTCTAGATAAATCTAGGGAAAATCAGCAAAAATTGTTTTGAGATTTCTGGCTATCAGAAAACTTAGTTTCTTTACCCCCATCCCCAGAATTTATCTGTGGAGCAATCTTTCAGTTTTCTTCCTTCAAAAATCGTAATTGCAAAAAAATCCTCTGCCCGCAGGTAGAGGATTTTTTTGCAAAGAAGACAAATAATCCGCTCAGACCACACAAATTGCCAAATTCTGAGCCACAATTGTTATGGAAACCTACTAATGAGGAGACAGCGATGCAATTTTCCCCCGCACGCCGCATCTTAGCTCCATTCCTGATCTCGGTACTGCTGTTAGTGACCGCCTGCGGTCAAACCCAAGCCCCCTCCCGCTGGGACAAAGCTCAGCAGGAAAGCACCCAAAAACCTGGTAAGGCACAGCAGACAACTGCTGATAAATCAAGTGCTAGTAATCAAAACCTGCCCAAGAAGGCAGTTGCAGGCGGTAAGTTAAATAAATACTTCCCGTCTTCGGGCGGTGGATTCGATCGCGTTTTTGCTCAAGAAAAATCCGGTTTTGCTGAAGCTAAGCTGAACAAAGACGGAAAAAATGTCGCGGTTCTCTCGATTAACGACATCGCCGGCAACCCCAGCGCAGGTGCAAAATTCCAGCAAAGTACCAAGCAAATCAGCGGCTATCCCGCCGTTAATCAGGGTGCTAATATCACTGCTGTTTTAGTGGCAAATCGCTATCAGGTGAAAGTTCAATCCCGCAATCCCTCTTTTACCGCTAGCGATCGCGAAGCTTGGCTGTCAAAATTTAACCTCGGCGGTCTCGCCCGTCTCAAGTAGCAACGTCTTTTGTCACACTCCGCGCCCGACTCCAGTCTGGCGCTATTAGAACTAAGTCTGCCCGAATGAGACTGTGAAGTTCCTGGCATCTGCCAAAAGTAATACCTTTGATTTTCGTTCCAGCAAAAGGAGTTTTTTGTGAGCAAAACAGTCTTTGAATTAGTCGATACACTGCCTCAAGACAACATGACTGTCAAAGCCCTGCGAGCGCTTGACTTTGTGGTTCCCGGTGAGTGGAACAATTTAGTTGGCTTTGAAAATACCATTCGCACCGTTACTGGCGAAACAGACGAAGAACTAATTCAGCAAATTGGCGAGCGCGCCATCTACCTCTTCAACGATAAGTCTCAGGGCTATCAACGCGCTCTCTGGCTTTACCAAACTATTGACAGTACCGACAAGGCTTTGGGCAGTGCGGCCCTCGCTAATAAAGTTGCGGAAAATGTCTCGTTTTTGTCGTTCCTCGGCAATATCACTCCCAAGGCTGAAAAAGCTCAAACGATCGATCTGTCTTTGAAATTAGTCACAGAGTTGCTAGCTTTTTGCCAAATTAACGGCCTTCCCGGCGACAGCATTGGCGATTTTGCTGCTTCCTTGGGCGACTACGGCGGCGAATCCCTGATGCGGATGGCTGCTTTGGTGTGTTTTGACGGTTTGATTCCCCTGGGCCCGGACTTTATCATGGCAACTCAGTCTTGGATTGAAAAGCTCTCCCCGAACGATTTGCAAGATAATTCGGCCTTTAAGTCGATCGGTGGCATGATTCCTGGGGGTTCTCCTGCAGGTCAACTCGGCTTTATTGGCGAAAGCTTTAATTCGGTTTCCGGCTGGATGAGCTCTTTTGTGAGCGATCGAGGTTTGACTCCTCAAAATGTACTCGGCCACTTGCAGAGTTTTGTGGAAATTTCTGCTGACAAGGTGGACTACGTGGGTGCATTCCTCGATATGACTACCAACTACTACGAACACACCGGTGTTCAAACTCTCGCCCGCCGTTTGATTGAACGAGCTGTCGCTGAGATTTAGAATAACCAAAGGAGTTGTGATGTTTGCCGGCGATCGCCCTCTGAGAGTGTTTTGAGTTCAAATTTTTTGGAACGAGCAATTCTCTCTCGCTTGGTTTTCGATAAACAGTGGGGGCGATCGAAAAAAGTCGATCGCCCCCACCTACACTCACAATTCCTTTTACCGATCACTTTTAAAAGGAAGCGTTAATGCCAGAAGAACCGCAAAACCCTACCCCTGGAGAATCGGAAACTCCCAGTGCTGCGATCGAGAACGCCCCGAGTTCCGACACAGCCGAGACAACCGACTTACCCAGCACTGACAAGCCTCAGCCTGCTGCTAAAAAGCCCGCAGCCAAAGCCGAAGGCGACAAGCCCCCCGCTAAAGCTAAAAAGGAAAAAGCACCTGCTGTTGAAGACAAGCCCTTTGCGGAATTTATTCAACAAGATTATTTGCCCGCTTTGCAAACTGCTTTGACTAAGCAGGGCGTTAAGGATTTAGAGGTGAGTTTGACCAAGCAAAAACTCCCCGTTGCCGGCATGAGTTCCGTTGGCGATTGCTGGCAGGTAATTGGTAAATTTCAAGAAGGTCAGCGCCAATTTAACCTGTATTTTCCTCAAGAAAATATTCAAAGTCAAAGGGCGTTTTCCTGCGCTGAAACTAATACCAAAACTAGCACTTTAGAGCCTTTTTTGATAGATGAGCGCAAGGTAACACTAGACCTCATGGTGTTTGGCGTCGTCCAGCGACTTAACGCTCAAAAATGGCTAAATCTTAATTAGTTATTAGTTATTAGTTATTAGTTATTAGTTATTAGTCATTAGTTGCTGGTATTTAGGGAGTTACTAATTAGTGGCAGGGCGGGTTAATTGGGATATAAATTTTACCGATAACCCCATCTCTAATTTTGCCTAGACTTATTGCTAAGTGAGAAGTCTTAGCTAATGACTATTAACTATAGCTAATGACTAATAACTAATGACTGCTGACTAATGACCGATTTTCTTCGGATTTTGTCAAAAAATTGCGAGCTTGCATAATCGCAAAAAGGTCAACATCTGTTTCTAACAAACAAGCATGACCGCTGTTAGCCAGCAGCACCATTTGAGCCTTGGGAATTACTTTGACTAAAAGCTTCGCTTCTGCTAAAGAAGGCAGCAGCCGATCGGCACCGCTAGCAATTACTAGCGTCGGGTGTTTGATGCCGCGCAACTGATTTTCGTCAACATTAAACGATCGCACTAACGCCAATCTCCACACAGACGTGTTTTGCGGTACTGCTTGCATCGCTTCTAGCAAAGCACGGCGATCGTCGCGCCCAATCTTTCCTAATGATGCTAATATCGGCAATAAACCGATTACCGACAGCGGATAAAGGTTGGCCGGCAGCCACTGAGTCAGGTACGAACCCCACTGCACCCAAGGCTGCTGTCGAAAGGAAGAAGCTGGATTTACTAAGATTAATCGATCGCACAATTGGGGAGCTTCTAACACAACTTTCATCGCTAAACAGCCCCCAAATGACTCGCCGCA
This sequence comes from Microcoleus sp. Pol14D4, assembly GCF_036701245.1. Lineage (NCBI taxonomy): Bacteria > Bacillati > Cyanobacteriota > Cyanophyceae > Oscillatoriales > Microcoleaceae > Microcoleus > Microcoleus sp. Pol14D4. The sequence continues at coordinate 45,561 of NZ_JAUBQM010000045.1, read as the reverse complement.
CAGATAAACCGGCCGCTTGGGCTTTCCGGCTTCCTTTTCGGCTTCAATTAAGGCAATTGTTTCCCCAACCAGTACATCCCAACTAGGCGTATCGTCCGCAGGTAAAGTTAAGCAACGAATATCGAAATGATTGGCTAATTTAGGAATTTGGGAGCGCAGCAGCAAACCGCCCCCGTCCATACCGGGCAAAAATACAAATAAAGGGCGATCGGGTTTCGGAGGTCTGGGGGTTAGGAAACGAACCTTATTGTTAGCATTTGCCATGATTCAAGTCAATCGATTTTAGATTTTAGATTTTAGATTGGAAATCTGACACCAGCCAATAGTCAACAGTCAACAAACTTACAAACAACCTCGTTGGAGTAATTCTGCAATTTCGCCCTGACAGTGGTCTGTGAGTTCCGCAACAACAGCTTTGGCTTTTTTGCCTCGATATTGCTGCTGTCTCTCGGCAGTAATCCAGTAAGGCCGGCCGATTAAAACATTAACTCGCTGATAAATTATCACAGGATGCCACCCAGATCGATCGAACAGCGGTTCCGAAGGATCGAACAAACTCAACAACTTGAGCGGTACACCCGATCGTACTGAGTGTTCCTCAAATGAACTAATCGCCACCGGCAAAACCGCCAAATCCCGCACCGGTGCCCGCAAAGCCAAATGAGCAAATCCCCGCTGAAACTTCCCCACAGTATTCGGGCCAGTAAGCTTCACCATCGGTTCTGCACCCTCTGGAAACACCCCCACCATCTCCCCGCCTTGCAGCAGCGCTGTGGCTTGAGAGAAAAAATGCTGCTGTCGGTGCTCCGGTGCTTCCAAGGGGAAAGCGCCGAAAGTCGTGACAACTTCCCTCATCACCGGAACTTGACCCATGTAATGATGACAAGCAAAGCGGATCGATCGACCCAAAGCCGCCGTCAGCAGCACAGGATCTAAGAAACTGCGGTGATTGCTCACCACCAGCACCGGACTCTCTTGGGGAATCCGGTCTTCGCGGTACATAAACATCTGCGTTCCCAAACCAGCCAGGAAACAGCGCGAAATCAGCAATTTGCTCTCTGAAGACATGGGCGAAAAGACAGGTGCGACGCTATAAAGGTTGATTCCATTTCCACGCAGCTTAACATTACTTTACCAAGTCAGGGCTCCCTCAAAAAGTAGACTTTCCCCTTATGCCTTGGTTTGGTAATCCTGGACGCACCGGCGGCAATCACCTCGGTTGTTTGTTTGGCGCGTTTACTTCTAGTCAGCCGGCCAAAACCGTAAAAAACCAGGTTTCTAGGCCTCGGAGTGCGTCAGCCAACTGTTTCGGCAGAAATTCCCCTCAGAAGCAAAAATTTATCAAGTGTTGTGGCAACTTATCAGGAAATTGGGTTGAAAACCCCGTCGTTATAGGACGGCTTTTTGATACCATAGACATGGTTGTAATTCCCAAGGTGGGCGGTTGTGAAGCGGCGCCATCGTCGGCACCCTAGAACCTGAAAGCTTTTTGAGAGCAAAAACAAGGGTAGCGAAAACCTTGTAAAACAGAGCTAGGGAATCAACGCATTCTCACCATAAAATCAATAATTTGTTTCAGTCAAGTAGGGTGGGGCACACCCGAACTCGCTTGGTCGTATCAAGCGTACGCTTTTGGAGATAGGCTCTCTGGGGTGGTTGTGAGTTAAGCTGGTCAATTGGTGCAATTGCACGGTTGAAGAGTTTAAGGATTGCCGCAAGGACACAGCGCTTAAAGGTCAGTCGATGAATTAAGAATCCCCGTGCGTTCACGCCGGGGAGTGTCAATAAAGAATGTTTACAACAACCCCAAAACCAAGTTGCGGCAGCTAAACTTAGAAATTTACAGTGGGCATTGACGCACTGTCAAAGTATTTTTGGACAAGTCGTAATAGCAATCTCGCGAGGCATCAAATGAATAACATCCAAAACTATCGCCTTAGATGTACGCTCACCTTTGGCGACATTTACGGTCAAATCATTGTTTGGCTGATAGTCATCTTCCTAAGTCTAGCGTCGGCACTCGCCTTGTGGAGTAGCGCCCGCCAAATCTTCGCCTTGGCTACCGTCGGCTTGATTTTAGTGCTGTCTCTGCCCTTCTTGCTGTTTGCTTTCGTTACAACTCTGCTAAATAACATTGAAGTGCTTGCTGTAGAACCCGGTACGGAACCTCAACCTTCTGCAACGGGAAATCAGTCGCTTCAGAATCCTGCCGAAAGCGCCGGCTAGTCCAATTTGAAATTTTAACTTTTGATTTTCCATTCAAATCAAAAGTTAAAAAACTTCCTGCTCTTTTGGTAGGAAGTTTTTTTTTGCGTCACCATAAGTTGAGCAGAACACTCAAAATAATTAAAAAAAATGCTAGAACACGACGTAATCATTGTAGGCGGCGGTTTAGCAGGTTGCCGCGCCGCAGTAGAAATTGCTCGGACTGACCCCAGTTTAAAGGTAGCTGTCGTCGCCAAAACTCACCCGATTCGATCGCACTCCGTCGCAGCCCAAGGTGGGATGGCCTCCAGCCTGCAAAATGTCGATCCTGAAGACAGTTGGAAAGCCCATGCCTTCGACACAGTAAAAGGTTCAGACTATTTAGCAGACCAAGACGCGGTAGAAATCCTCACCCGGGAAGCACCCGGTGTAGTCATAGATTTAGAACACATGGGAGTCCTCTTCTCCCGCCTCCCAGACGGCAGAATTGCCCAGCGCGCTTTTGGCGGACATTCCCACCGCCGCACCTGCTACGCCGCCGACAAAACCGGTCACGCCATCCTCCACGAATTAGTCAACAATCTGCGCCGCTGCGGAGTTCACATCTATCAGGAGTGGTATGTCACGCGCCTGATTTTGGAAGAAGGCCAAGCCAAGGGGGTAGTTATGTACCGCCTTCTAGACGGTCAAATTGAGGTTGTCCGTGCTAAGGCGGTGATGTTTGCTACGGGGGGTTACGGCCGAGTTTACAATACCACGTCGAACGATTACGCCTCGACGGGAGACGGTTTGGCGATGACGGCTTTAGCTGGATTGCCGCTGGAAGATATGGAATTCGTGCAGTTTCACCCGACTGGTTTGTATCCCGTGGGAGTGTTGATTTCGGAGGCTGTGCGGGGCGAAGGCGCTTATTTGATTAATTCAGAGGGCGATCGATTTATGGCGAATTATGCCCCGTCGCGCATGGAATTAGCGCCCAGAGATATCACCTCGCGGTCAATTTCCATAGAAATTCGCGCTGGCCGAGGAATTAATGTTGATGGTAGTGCCGGCGGCCCCTTTATCTATCTGGATTTGCGGCACATGGGACGCGAAAAAATCATGAGCAAAATTCCTTTTGCTTGGGAAGAAGCGCACCGTTTGTTAGGAATTGATGCCGTAAATCAGCCAATGCCCGTCCGCCCTACCGTTCACTATTCAATGGGGGGAATTCCTACTAATGTTAGCGGGCAAGTTCGCAGCAGTCCTGACAGTTTAGTAGACGGTTTTTTTGCAGCCGGCGAAGCAGCTTGCGTGTCAGTTCACGGCGCCAACCGTTTGGGCAGCAATTCGCTGTTGGAATGCGTAGTTTACGGCAAAGTTACTGGCGCAACCATAGCACAATTCGTGCAAAATCGCAAGTTGCCTGCTGTAGACGAACAGCGTTATATCCAGGAAGCAAAAGAGCAAATTCAGACACTTTTAGAACGTCCCGGAAAATACCGAATTAATCAAGTGCGGCAGCAGTATCAAGATACTATGACTGAGTATTGTGGCGTATTTCGTAGCGCAGAATTGATGCAAGAAGGTTTAAAGAAATTGGAGGATTTAGAGCGACAATATGAGGAGGTTTACTTAGACGATAAAGGCAAGTTGTGGAATACGGAAATTGTGGAAGCTTTGGAGTTGCGAAGTTTGATAATTGTCGGGAAAATGATTTTAACTTCTGCTTTGAACCGGCAGGAAAGTCGGGGAGCTCATTCGCGGGAAGATTTTACTGAGCGCGATGACAGCAATTTCTTGAAGCATACGCTGGCTTATTATTCGCCTGCGGGGATTGATTTGGCTTATATGCCGGTGGCGATTACGATGTTTGAGCCGCAGGAGAGGAAGTATTAAGTTGTAGGGTGGGCGATGCCCGCCTTACTAATTAAACGGCAAAAAAAGGGGATAAAGAAAACAATGCGCGAACTTCCCGAAAAGGAATTTAAGAACGAAGAAGCCAAACGAACTTTAACAAGCGAGCAGCTAGCGGCTTTGATCGTTGATGCACTCATTGATGCAGGCATTATCGATAAACAAAGGGTTCCAGAAGCCATCGAAATCGCTGCTGAAGAAATCGAGGTTCGTAAAGCTCTAGGTGACTATTGAGTGATCTCGCCTTGTAGATTGCTTTAGGATGCACGGGTGAGAAGCGATTGTAGAAGATGTAAATGTGGTATTAATTTGTAGGGCGGGTCGTTCACACCTAATTTGTTCATTTTGAAAGTCGTCTCAGGAATTCTCCACATCACAACTCAAAAATGCTAGCTTAGGATAAGTCTTGCTAAAATAAATACAAAATATCGTGATTATAAGTAGCAAAAAAAATATGAGTAAAACGACACAAACATCTCAATTCCAGCAAGCTCTTGAAGCTGTAGAAGTTTTATCATTAGAAGATCAAGCTATGCTTCTAGATATTCTTCAGAATCGTCTGCGACAACAGCGACGAAATGAATTACTCAAGGAAGTAGCAGAAGTTCGTCAAGAGTATGCAGAAGGCAATGTTAAATTTGGGTCTGTAGCCGATTTTATGGCGGAGTTGGATGATTGATGAAAATTGGTTGGACTCCCAAATCTATTCGTACTTTTAAAAAGTTAGTTCGTAAAAATCCTCAGCTTCGCCTTTTAATTGAAGCTACGCTTGAACTTTTGTCTGAAGACTGCTTTAACCCCAGCTTGCGAACTCACAAACTGACAGGAGATTTATCGGGTATCTGGTCGTGTTCAATAGATTATGATTATCGGATTTTATTTGAGTTTGTGACCGATCCAGAAGATGAAGAGGAAGCTATTTTATTGCTCAAAATGGGTTCTCATGATGAAGTCTATTAAGACCGATCGCCCTTTTCCCCAATTCTCTCTCACTATCTCACTCTCCAGCATTCTCCGTCACTTCTTCCACGGATAAACTTAACGCCTCTGCCACTTGTTCGGCACTCAACCCCATTCCCAACAACCGGGGAATTGCATCCCTTCTTGCCTGAAATTCAGCTTGTCGTGCCTGTTCTGCACTCTCGGCCCTTTCCCGCTGTTGCTCCCCTCGCAATCTCTCTAATTCTGCTCTTTCATCGCCAATCAACAGCAAATTACCTTCCTCGTCCCACCAACGCAGCCAAAGCATGGTTTGATTTTGATAGCTGCCTTGCCAAAGTCCCAATTCTACGCCTAAAGGTGCAATGGGAAAATGACCGCGCTGATTGAGTTCTAACAGTTGATAATACCCGTCAATCAACCGATAAACTTCTAATCGGCCATTATTAACTTGGTAGATGGCGTAATAGAGAATTCGCATCACCCGCTCGTAAACCCAAAACTTTCCAGGTTTAGTGACTACCCCTTCATCGGTGCGAGATAAAGGAGTACGTGAAGCGAAGCTATCCCGAAGGGAATCGCGCTCTTCATCTCCGTTCCCGCTGGCAAATTCCAAAGCAATTAACGGTGCTATGTGTTCCCGCCACAACACGTAGGAACGCCGAATTTGACCGTCAATGTTAGGAGGTACATTCGGAACGTAAAACCAATCAGGAGCTTCTGCACCTTGTTCCGCCGGTTCAGTTTCTCGCCAGTAAATGCCGCAGTCTTGACCGATCGCATATTGTCCGTCAGGATGCTGCTGTTGCAAAATTAGCCCGATCGAATCAGTTAAAATTAAACTTTGCGGATGCTCCTGAAAATTTTTAACAAAAATACCGTCGGAGTCAGGTAATTGAGTGTGGTCGGGAAAAGCAGGAGGTAGAACAACGCGGTCAACGCTAGTAGTCATAATTCCCTCCGAGGTCTTACCTAATAGGTAATTAGTAATTGGTAATCGGTAGCAGGACGCTCCGTGCGAGGACTTATAAACCCGGTTTCTTCATGTATCTTTCGTCGTTCAACCAAGATTTATCGTAGAAACCGGATTTCTTTTCGTAAGTCCTGCGTAATTAGGAATAAAGCGAGTAGTTTTGAGTTTAAATTATTAAATTTTTCACTTCAAACTATTTCACTTAAGACCCCCGACTCTTTCACTAAAAACTTTCCTTAAGGTTTCGGTAGCGCACCTTCAGGACTAGGAGAAGCAGCCGGTTCCGGAGTCGTCGTAGCCGCAGGAGAAGGCGAAGGAGTGCCACTAGCTAACTGATTAATTTGATCTTTATAGTTAGGAGGAGCTAACTCAGTAGCTCGATCGAACAGCGTTTTTGCCTCATCTGTTTTGCCCTGTTCCTTCAGCACGATCGCCTTTGCTAAAGTCGGGCGAAAATCTTTGGGATTAGCCTTAGCAGATTCGTCGTAAATGGCGATCGCCTCCTCGTATCGCTTCTGCACAGCATAAACCTGTCCCAAAATCAACTGCACTGAAGTTACATCTACACTTTCCGGCTTCGCCAGATTTGCCGCCGGAGCAGCCTTCAGCGTATCTTGCAGCAGTCCGATCGCAGCTTCGGGCCGCTGCTGCACTAGCAGCAAATTCACCAACCCCTGCAAAGCCTTAATTTCGCCAGGCTTAGACGCTAAAATTGACCTGTAAGCTTGAGCAGCACCTTCGCGATCGCCCGTGCGTTCCTTAGCCTGAGCCAGCAAAATCCCGTATTCAGTAGTCTCAGGATTCAGCGAAGCCAACTTTTCCAAAGGAGCGATCGCATCCTTAATGTCGCCCACTCCTTGCCCTATCAACTCCAGTCGCACCTGCAACAATCCCCGCAAAGCCGTTACGTTGTCAGGTTCCCGCTGCAAAACCAATTCGTATCCCCTAGCCTGAGCTTGCAGCAACTCTGATTGCTTCTCCCCTGACTGCGCCGTCTGAGTAGGTGTTGGAGTTGACGTACTTTGCGCTTGGCTGGCCTGGAGAATACTGTTTAAAATTGGCACAAGAGAAAATCCCAAAAAAGCGATGAGCGACAGCACCACCACCACAGTAATCAACCCACGACGCTTGTTTGCTTTTTCCATAATTCAACTATCCCAGCTTAAAATCTACTATTTTCTAAGAATTAAGGCATCGCCCGGGGGCGTCTGCCATTTAACTAGATCCATGCAACCATAAAAGTTCTTAACTTCAAAGTCCGAACGGACAAAGCAGCCTTTTACTTGCAGCTAATATGGTAACAGACCCACAACTCCATGCTAGCTAAACAATTTTGGACACTCAGACCCACAGGCCCAAGGACTGTGGTGTCTGTCCAATTTAGTCTGGTCAAGCTAAAAATTACCGAAAATATGGCGGATCAGGCCGTTAGGTAATTGGATTAAGTAAAATAGGCAAGCTGAATATCCTAAATGCTATTAGCCAGCAACTCCAGCTCAGCGCGATCGGCGATCGATCGGTCAGCAACTCCCAAAGTCCTTGCTCGCAAGGATTTTAGCAGCCCGCGAACCGATCGGCACTCGTAGCGTTGAAAGTTGGCGTTGACGGGTCACAACCAGACCTCGGGGCGCAAGCCCCAAGTCAGGTGCTAGTAGTTTTTAAAGCAGTTTCTTCAGTTTATTCCTAATTTCCCTTAAGGGATGTGTCTCCGCTGCAAGGAGTTTTTATGAACCCCTCTCCCAACCGGTCTTCCAAATCGTCCAAATCTACTTCAAATCGCAAGGCTCAGCCCAGCGAACCGGCCGTGAATCCGCCTACAGATACAGATTCCATTGCTGAGACACCAGACGAAAGTTCGGTGCCTTCTGCGTTGGCTGCACCTGTTGACCAAAATCAACCGGCAACGCCAACAGACGCCCCAGCGTCCAAGGATAGGCTGCAACGACCACGCTACAGTTCTGCCCCCGACAAGGACAAAACAAAGCCACAAGACCAGCCCAGCAATGCTCCTGCACCCCCGGCGCCTGCAGCGTCTTCGACACCTGTCAGCGATACTCCAGCCGTAGCAGTCGCACCGCCCGCAAAGGCCGAGCCTGCCGCTAACGAAAGTCAGGCCGCTGAGGACATACCCTCCGTCATGCGCCAACATCCCATTCCCCCCCCCAGCGAACCCAGACAGTACCGAGCTGTTGGTTTGGTGCGGGGCCGCTACACGCCATCAGAAGAGCAATTCACCCGGGGTATGCTGATAGCTGCCGACGGAACTGCCATTGATGCAGTTTTGCTGGGTAGAGTCATGAGTTTAGTCAAAAATCACCTGGAGCTGGAACAAGAACACTTGTGGGTGGTCTATCCCCGCACCAGGCAAGAAGACGGCAACTTGCACGCCCAGATTATGGGAGTTTGGGAGCCGGAAACGCTCAAGAAACCTCCCGAACCGTCCTCTGATGAGGAAAATCAGGAAGCAGCGGAGATTCAGGCTAGCGGCGAAGCATCGACCCCATCTTTGCCGCCCTCGGAACCTGATGTTGAAGATGGCTATTTTTCGATTAGAGGTGAGGTGATTTATCAATCCCAAGACGAAGAAAAGTATGTCATCGTCAAAATCAAGCAAGCTCCCCGCAAGAATGACGACAAGATGAAGTTTTTTAAACTGAAACTCAAGGGAGATTTAGCAACAAAAGCGATCGGGTTTTTTTGGGATTTCCACGTCAAATTGAAAGCTGACAGTCTGATTATTGAGCAGGCTAATAATATTGGGGCGCTGCCGATTAAAAAGCGGAAATTCCCCCCTGGCAGCAAGCCGCCCGGTGGCTTCAAAGGAGGAGGGAAGCGTCCGTTTACTCCTAGGCCCAGCGGTGACGGTGCTCCTGTAGGGCGTCCTACCATCAAGTCCGCAGCAGCAGCACCACCGCCTGTCCCGAAGGAACCTCTTCCTAAGCCGGTTAAGAAGCCTAAGCCGATCGAGGAATAAAAAATAGTCAAAGTAAAAATGCAAGATTAAAGGTTAAAAAAACCTTTAATCTTGCATTTTTACTTTAGTTGCTTATGGTACTTCTGTACATAAGCGAGTAGGCTCTGCGCTAGCACCTCGCCAATTTGGACAGGAACAGCGTTTCCGATTAAACTACCCAGTTTGCTGAAAGAGACACGCTCGCCAGGAGTTAGGAAGCGGTAGTTTTTGGGAAAAATCTCAAGGATAGTGGCCTCTCTTAGAGAGATTGCACAAGCCTCTTCCGGATGTCCGAACCGACCATTTCCGTAGTCGAAGCATTGGGTTGCGATCGTGGGAGCTGGGGCGTCCTACTTCATACGACCATACACGCTAGCATTAGGACTTACGCATTGACAAAAAACATTATCTATGAATTCTATATCGTGCCATCACTGCTAAGGTTTGCCAAAATATGCTCACGGACAACTAAAGTGAATAGATTCCTTTGGACTTCATACCAATTGCTAATTATCTTTTTAGAGCGCACTAACTCCAATTTGATAAATGCGTGAAGTGAGCAAAATATGTGAGTCTCGATTGCATGGGTTTCTCTCACCATGAACCGACAAATTCCACTTACTTGTTTGAGCGCTCTATGAAAGGTTTCAATTCCCCAATGAACATCGTGAATTGCGCTCAAACCACTTCGACTTGTCTCTTTAAGCTTGCCCGGCTCTGGCAGATATAACATATAACGTCTAGAGTCTTCTTTTTGAAAGTCTTTTCTCAACAAGTTTATAAATCTAAATTATTTTATATGAGTCACTAATGCTTCATTTGCCATCTCTAAGGTGCTTACTTGGCAATACTTTTGTGGCTCATTGGAGACATTTTTTTAATTACGAATAAAAACCAGTCTATGTTTTTTATAACATTTAACTTTTCTACTATTTAATACCAATTATCTCCCGTTAATCTTCTTGCTTGGATTCCAAATTATCGGAATTTACTCACCATTTTTATAATTTTTTTTTGATTTGACATTTAATTTTATAGTTAACTGTTTAATTTGTTGGCTCTAAATTACCATAAATATCACTAGAGTATAGCGCGATCGAGTTCAATACACTGATTTGCTTCTGGTATTTACCTGACCCAAAATAAATAATTAATTTCGTAGGTTTTGGTTCACCATACAGCTTTTCCATAACTCTATCGTCAACATTTAATATACCTCCTTCTAAGTTGATAAATTTTTCTGTCATCTCGAATAAATCTTTCGGTTCATATCTCTAACAATACCGCGGACAGTTTTTGAAACCGAGGCTGAAACTTTCATTCTACCGTTAGGATTTGACCTCCCTGAGCAGGCTAAAACCCCAACTATGCCGTTATTGATTGAAAACTGTCGGGACTATTGTCTCTAAGCAAAAAGCGATTAATACTATCATGGGAGACGTTCCCTCTTTATCAATTCACTATTTTGTTATTTTGTCAATGCGTAAATCCTAATAGCGCAGCAACGGGGAAGATGAAGGTTAGTACCTCTTAGGTAATTTAGGGAATTTTAAGAGAGCGATCGCTACTTTTAAATAATGTCGTAGTGGGATTGAAGCGACGTTTGAGGACTGCAAGACAGGCGGTTATAATAAGCGAGAAGAGTCGCGGCAACGATCGGCGTTTAAAATTTTTAATTTTAGTTATTCCCAGTGCCTAAACTTGTGCTGCGATCCAAGGTCAAAAACATAAGCTGGGAAGAGTTCATAAGTGTATTGGTCAGTGGAATGAGTGCAGGCGATCGGAACGCCGTCATAGTAGCTTTTGGACGGGTTTATTCGCCTCAATCTTGGGTGATTGGAATGGAGCTTTGTCAAGAAATAGTTGCTAAATTAATGAGAGCTATACCTAACAAACTACCATTTTTTTAGATGGGTTTGAGGGCTATGTTCTTGATTCAATCCGGGTTTTGACGGGGTTGTCACCCTGTCAGGGTGCGAACAGCATAAAGGGTAGTGCCCTGAAGGAAAGGATCAGAGTACGTTATGATTAGAGAAGTGTTTGCCATAGCGTGATATGACATTAGAAATTAATTGTTGCCCTAATTGTGGTTCGGAAGAAGTTAGTCGAAACGGTCAAACTCGGCATCATAAACTTTCATTATAAATGCCGAAAATGTGGTCGTCAATTTGTTTTAAATCCGGCATGGAAACCTATTACAAAAGAACAAAAAGAGTTGATGTCACGGATGCTACTTGAACGTATTTCTCAGGCCGGGATTGCTCGGGTACTTCAAGTGTCAGAAGATACAGTGCAGCGATACGTTAATAGTCAAGCGGCTGCTGTTAAGAAGCAAGTGGAGGTGACTCCCAAGGAAAAAAAGCGCTTGAGTGTTCAGATGGATGAGTTATGGTCATTCGTTGATAATAAAGGGAATCAGCAGTGGGTCTGGCTGGCATTGGATGCCCAGACTAGGGAAATTGTTGGTGTACACATTGGAGATCGTAGCGCAGTATCGGCTCTTGCTTTATAGAATTCAATGCCACCAGTGTACCGTCAATGTGCAGTAATTTATACCGACCATTGGAGTGCTTATGATTCTGTATTGCCCAGGAAACGTCATCGGAGTGTAGACAAAGATAGTGGTTTTACTAGCTATATCGAGCGCTTCAACTGTACTATTCGACAACGAGTGTCTCGATTGGTAAGAAAGAGCTTAGCCTTCTCTAAAAAATTAGAAAATCATATTGCTGCTATTTGGCGCTTTGTGCATCATTACAATGCTAATTTACAACTCTAAACGCCTACTTTATTTGAATTAAGTTTAATTCTCTTGATCCTTTCCTTCAGGGCACTACCGCATAAAGATGCAGAGATTAGGTAAAAACAACCCAACTCTGCACCGTTGAAATCACTGGCGATCGTGCTTTTGAGATCGGCGGACAGTATAAGTGTGCGACTATGTTTTTGTTAGCAACAATAAAATAGGTCGATCGCTCTTTTTATTCGAGGGCGCTGTTTTTCTTGGATGGCACTCTTTTTCTTGGAGGGCGATCCCCCTTCCTTGTCCCCACTAAGATCCAAATCGCGATCGCGGAAACAATAAGACCGCGACGCTCTTTGGTTGAGGTGAAAAGAATATTTTACTGTTAGTTCTTCCCAAAACCTTTGCCGCGATTGGTTGAAGGCATACAAAGACAGTTTTCGAGTTGCGATCGCAAAGTCTCGGTATCCAAACCCTGACCGATGAAAACAAGCTGGTTTTTCCGCTCGCCTTTCCACTGGTCGTCATCCATCGTAAATCGCTTGCCGCTCAAGTGGAAAATATGCCGTTTGGGACTTTCTTCAAACCACATAATCCCTTTCGCGCGAAACACGTTTGTTGGCAGTTGGTTGTCTAAGAAATATTGAAATTTTCTCAGAGAAAATGGCTTGTCGCTCTGGAAAGAAATTGAGGTAAATCCGTCATTTTCTAAATGGTCGGAGTGGTCGTGACCGTGATGGTTATGATGTTCGTGATGTTCGTGACCGTGATGGTCGTGATGTTCGTGATGTTCGTGACCGTGATGGTCGTGATGTTCGTGACCGTGATGGTCGTGATGTTCGTGACTGCTAGGAGTTTCCTCAGATTGGAAATATTTGTCAGATTTAAACAATCCGACGCTGAGGACCAGTGGTAGGGGAACTTGCGATTTTACCGTTCGCAGAATTCGAGCACCTTCCTTGACATCCCGAATCTTAACTTCCAACAAATCTAAATCTGCTTCTTCGACCAAATCAGTTTTGTTGAGGATAATTATATCGCCGTAAGCTATTTGACTGTAAGCTGCTTGAGAGTTGAACAAATCTAAGCTGTAGTTGGCTGCGTCTACTACTGTCACTATCGAATCGAGACGAGTAAGGTCGCGCAGTTCTGTGCCTAAAAAAGTCATTGCTACTGGTAGCGGATCGGCGAGTCCGGTTGTTTCGACTACCAGATAATCGAGATTTTCTTGACGTTCCAGAACTTTATAAACTGCATTAACTAAATCTTCATTAATTGTGCAGCAGATGCAGCCGTTGTTCAGCTCAACCATGTTGTCGTCGGTAGTGACAATGAGTTCGTTGTCGATACCGATTTCGCCAAATTCATTTACCAAAACTGCTGTTTTCAAACCCTGCTGGTTAGTCAGGATGTGGTTGAGCAGGGTTGTTTTGCCGCTGCCGAGAAATCCTGTAATGATTGTAACGGGCAATCCGTGTTTGGGAGCGTCCATCGCCTGTTCTGTCTCGGACTGAGTTGTAGATTGCATAGCTTGACTGTCAAATAATGTCGATCGCACTTTCTTTATGGTTCTTATTGTATCTTAATTAGGACAAGGCTTCGTGAATCCAGTTTCTCAGAGAACTGTTGGGTGTGGTGGCATGGTATCTACGCATCAACCGGCAATTAGCCCGATAATGCAAAATAAGTGCGTCGCTAATTATTGGCAATTGCTAACGCGGTCGAGCGCATTTTTTTATTATTTTGATAATTTTTTTGTTCAGAGTACCTGTGACAGTTTGCCTGCAACCAGTTTTCCCGGTAAACTCAGCAGCGACAAATTTGAGACAGACTCAAGCTCAGTGCGATCGGCAAATCCCGCTAATCTATAGAACCCATTTGAGATCTTTTTACGCGGTGGCTAGTCTTCTAAGCATCAGTCTGATAAAGCAAAGCTTGAGTTTGGCATTTGAACGAGCAAGTGTGCGATCAAAGTTTTTGACGCCAGCTTTTGCATCTTTCCACCCAAGCCTTTGAACGTTCTCTTCCCCCATCTAGCCGCCGAGGGCAAAAATTCAGATTGCCCTTTAGCGTGCTTTTCGGCTTTTGATGGCGCGGCTGCGAGTTCAAATTGAATCTTAGCCATAAGCTGAGCATAAATCTCCTCCAAGGCAAGAGTTGCGTTTCTCAGGGTGGTACCCGTTGTCTAACAAGATGTTAGTTTTGGGAAGTTCGGCAGGTTTAGATTTGAAGTAATTGATGTTTTGGGAAAGCATTTCAATCAGCTTGCAGATCATCAGATAAGCTAGCTTTAGTACAATGGGTAAAGAAGGGAAAGCCAAGTATATCGACAGCTAGAGGTCTTTTGACGCCAAAGCGTGCATTTGTAGAAACAAAACTCTTTAGACTCCTCACTAGCATAGAAGCGTGTTTTTCTCCCCTGAGTGAGTCAATCATGATTAGGGTTGTCCACTGCGGTTTTTTTTGACTTGTTACCACACCTTACTATTTAACTCGGTCATGATCCCATCAAGTACACCGTCCTCACACCAATTTTTGTAATGCCAGAAGACAGTAGAATATGGTGGTATATCTCTGGCAAGTCTGACCAATTACAACCGTTCTTGAGTTGATAAAATATCAGCGAAAAGGATTTGCCGCGCCAGTCCACGCCGGAGGTCTGATTTTCTTCTTTTGGGGCAGTAATGGCTCAATAATTTCCCACTCCTTGTCCGTGACATCGCTGGAATAAACCATTTTAAACCCCAATCTGATTAAATTTACCTCTTTTTGTCAATTTTACTCGATCGCCCTGGGAGCATCTCAATGAAAGCAGCCAAGCTAGGAATTGGAGTTTGGAGGCCCGATACTGCGAGGCGCGAGGCTGCGAGGCAAGAGGAAGAAAGAAGGAGCCATTGGAGGCAGGAGACAGGAGGCAAGAGGAAGAAAGAGGAAGAAAGAAGGAGCTAGAAGAAGTGTTTTTACAAATATGAGATGCTCCCCTCGCCCAAAAGATCTCAAGTGGGTTATATAAGCGGTAGTCTTCGATTGTAATGGGGTTGAGATATTTTTGGTGGAGTGTGTGCGATCGCCTTTAAATTTGAGCCAGAACGATCGCCCGATCTACTAAAAAAACAGTCGGCTAAAAGATCCGAGTTGATCGCAGCCTCCCAGCCACTCCACCAACCAACGCCACATCAAGCAACTCAGTCCTTGTTGCTCTCGGTGAACAAGAGAAAACGACTCGCAACTTGCTGATGCGATTGGTTGTTAGAGGTACGAAATTAATTGTTAGCGTCGATGCGTATTTCAGCTACCAAATGGTGGGGAAATTGACGCTAGAAAACTTGAACCGCAATACTTGTTTAGAAATCCCACCCGATCCGATATTTTCCCTGTTTATTGCAGATAAAATCAGGTGGCTCTAAACCTTGTTTGGGAACTCTCAGCCCTGTACCTATCTTTACTGTTTTGAAAGCTATGCTGTCAAAGTCCACAATTGTTGTTGCTAAAGGCTTTAGTAAGGTTCCCCTGCGAACAGGTCTGGTTGTTCCATTCATCCTGCAAATCTTCGCGGCCGTAGGATTAACAGGGTATCTGTCGCTGCGAAATGGACAAAAAGCAGTGAATGAACTAGCTACTAACTTGCAAACGGAGGTGAGTAACCGTGTGGATCAGCACCTCGACAGCTATGCCGCTGCAACCCGCTATTTGACGCAAATCAACGGCGAGCAAATTGACCTGGGATTGTTGAACTTACAGGATGCCGATCGCCTGGCTCAATTCTTTGCCAAGCAGGTAAAAACCTATAACGTTGGCTATATCCTCTACGGCTCTAAAACGGGCGACTTTATCGCATCGGGATATTACCGCGAGTCAACAATTCCCAACCACGGCAATCCTGACATTAGCCTGGTGCTACCGAAGCGGTACGGCAATCCTGATTTGTACAACTACATGACGAATGACCAAAGCAAGCCTACTAAAATGTTTGAAATCACCAAAGCGTATCAGTTCCAGAAAGAAGGCTGGTACGCCAAAGGTGTCGAGACGGGCAAACCAGGGTGGAGCGCGATCTATCAATGGGAGACTAATAACTACCCGTTGTCGATCGCGACGAGTCGCCCCATCTATAACAAGAATGGTGAGTTGATCGGCAGCGTGGGGGTCGAGCAGCGCCTTTCGCAAATTAGTGACTTTTTACGTGAAATTAAGGTTAGTCAATCCAGCAAGGTGTTCATTCTGGAGCGCAACGGATTTATCGTTGCCAGCTCTAGCGATGCGCCGGTGTTTTCAGTGACCAACGGCAAACCTCAGCGGCTGCGCGGCTTTGAGAGTAAGGACGCCCTAATGCAAGCCACGTCCAAGTATCTCGGCGATCGCTTCGGCGATCTGAAAACTATTCAAACCATCCAGCGCCTAGACTTTGAGATCCAAGGTGAGCGGGAATTTGTTCAAGTAACTCCCTGGCAGGACGAATGGGGATTGGACTGGCTAGTAGTCGTCGCCATGCCGGAATCAGATTTCATGGGACGAATTAATGCCAATACAGTCAACACGATTTGGCTGTGTTTAGGCGCATTAGGACTGGCAACCGTTTTGGGTATCTACACCTCGCGCTGGATTGCTCGACCCATTTTGCTGCTCAGTCACGCATCGGAAGCGATCGCCGAAGGAAAACTCGACCAAAACGTCGAAACCTCTGGCGTTAAAGAACTCGGTGTACTTGCTCAATCCTTTAACCGAATGGCGCAGCAGTTGCGCGATTCCTTCACCGCCCTAGAGCAAACTAACCAGCAGCTTGAACAGCGAGTTGAAAAACGCACCGCCGAACTCAAGTATGCAAAGGAAGCTGCAGACAATGCCAACAAAGCAAAAAGCGAATTTCTCGCCAACATGAGCCACGAACTTCGCACTCCTCTCAACGGTATTTTGGGCTATGCTCAAATCCTCAACCGCAGCAGCGCATTGCCAGCGAAAGAACGTCATGGGGTAGAAATCATTCACCAGTGTGGTTCTCATTTGCTGACGCTGATTAACGATGTGTTGGACTTGTCCAAAATTGAAGCCGGCAAATTAGAACTCACACCTAAAGGGATTCACTTTCCCTCATTCCTCCAAGGTGTCGCTGAAATCTGCGGCATTCGTGCCGACCAAAAAGGCATTAACTTCGTTTACCAGCCCGATCCGCAGTTGCCTGAAGGGATTTTTGCCGATGAAAAACGGCTGCGTCAGGTGTTACTCAACTTGGTGGGAAATGCGATTAAATTCACCGACAAAGGTTCTGTCACGCTCAAGGTTGCCGTAGTTGAGAATTCTCCCAATCCGTCCAGTCGCTCTTTCAAATTTCAAATTGAGGATACCGGCGTAGGAATTGCGCCCGATCAATGGGATAAAATTTTTCAGGCTTTTGAACAAGTGGGCGATCGCCAGCGCCAAGTCGAGGGTACCGGTTTAGGACTCGCGATCAGTCAAAGGATTGTCCAACTTATGAACGGAAAAATCCAAGTTAAAAGCCAACCCGGAGTCGGTAGTGAGTTCTTTTTTGAGGTGGAAATGGCGATCGCCACCGATTGGGTCGAGCAAAACTCCCTCACAACTGGAAAACAAATTATTGGTTACGAAGGACAACGACGCAGCATTCTTGTTGTAGACGATCGTTGGGAAAACCGAGCCGTTCTCGTCAACTTGTTATATCCACTAGGATTCCAACTTACTGAAGCTGAAAATGGACAAGAAGGATTGGAAAAAATACGACAGTCTCAACCTGACTTAGTGATTACAGACTTGGCAATGCCAGTCATGGATGGCTTTGAACTGCTCAAACAGGTTCGCAGTGCAAATGAGTTGCAACACCAGAAGATCCTTGTCTCTTCTGCATCAGTATCACAAGCCTATCAACAGATGAGTTTAGATGCAGGGGGAAATGATTTCCTGGCCAAGCCAGTGGAAGTCAGTGAATTATTTAACCTCTTAGCCACTCATTTGGAATTAAAGTGGAAATATGAAATGACAGCCTCAAATGACTCTGGGCCATCCACTCTAACGACTGCATTAGAGAAGCCTGAAGGGATTATTCCTTCGAGTTTAGAGTTAAGGGCGTTACTACAACTGGCAGAGCAAGGCAACTTAAAACGGCTACGAGAACACACAGAGCATCTTGCTCGCTCTAACCCTCGCTACGCTGATTTTGCATCACAAATTCTTCAGCTTGCCAAGCAATTTAAAGACGAAGAAATTGAAGAGTTGCTACAACAACACCTCACAGAGAAAAAAGCCGATGTCTAGTCCTGAATTAATTCTGGTGGTGGATGATACCCCTGCAAACTTAGAAGTGGTTTGTGAAACCTTAAGTGATGCGGGGTATGAAGTAGCAACCGCCATCAACGGCGATCGCGCTCTTAAGAGAGTCCAAGCTTATCCTCCCGATCTGATCTTGCTCGATGTTCAAATGCCAGGAATTGACGGCTTTGAAACCTGCCAACGTCTGAAGGCAGATCCCAGCACAGCCAGCATTCCGATCATTTTTATGACTGCTCTGTCCGATGCCGACAGCAAGGTGAAAGGATTTGTCCTGGGTGGTGTGGACTACATCACTAAACCTTTTCAAGAAAAGGAGATGCTAGCACGGGTGAAAACTCATTTGCAACTACGGCAGTTAACTAAAAATCTCGAACAGCGTGTAGCTGAGCAAACGGCTGATTTAGAAGCAGCCTTCATACAACTCCAACAGTCTCAGTGTCACTTAGTCAACACCGAAAAGATGTCTGCTTTGGGCAATTTAGTGGCGGGTGTCGCGCACGAGATTAATAACCCGCTTGGCTTTATTGCGGGCAATCTGAATCCCGCTAAGGACTATATTAAAGACCTCTTTCAACTGATAGCTCTCTACCAAAAAGAACTCTCTTATCCAAGTGCCACACTTCAGGCATTCGTGGAGGAAATAGACTTGGAATACTTACAAGAGGATCTACCCAAGTTAATCGATTCGATGCAAGAAGGAGTCGATCGCATTCGCACCATCAGCACCAGTTTAAGAACCTTCTCGCGTTCGGATTGCGAGCTCCCAATTACTTGCAATATCCACGACGGCATTGACAGCACGCTGTTGATTCTCAAGCATCGCCTCAAAGCCAACGAATGTCGCCCGGAAATTCAAGTCATCACAGACTATGGCGATCTGCCAGAGGTAGAATGCTTTGCCGGACAGTTGAATCAGGTATTTATGAATGTGCTGGCAAATGCGATCGATGCCCTTGAGGAATCAAATAAAGGACGCAGTTTTGCTCAGATCAAAGCCAACCCCAACCAGATTACTGTCAAAACCCAATTGTCGGAATCTCAGGCAGTGATCCGAATTCAGGATAATGGGATTGGCATGACGGATGCAGTGAAGCCAAAAATTTTTGAGCATCTGTTTACCACCAAAGGCGTGGGGCAAGGAACAGGCTTAGGATTGGCGATCGCTCATCAAATCGTAGTCCAGAAACACTCTGGAACTTTAGAAGTCAACTCAACTTTAGGTCAAGGTACAGAGTTTGTGATTTCAATTCCGCTGAAGGCGAGCGCTGTAAAAGACGTTCACGCAACGATCTGCTTTGACGCAGCATAACAAATCATTGCAGCGGCAGCATAAAGATGATTGATATCGCCCTTTCAAAGCATCCAAACTATTGATATAGTAGTACCCGGTGCAAACAACGGTAAACCATGACAGCCACAAATCTCATCAATAAATTTGAGTACAAACCCCTATACAAACCCAATCAATTAATTTGCGGAACGGGGCAAACAGCCATTGTCAGTGGCTGGACAGTCAAAAGTGCGATCGGCAAAAAATTACAACCCAACGAATTTGCTGTCATCGGACAACTGTACTCTCCTACTCGCGGCATCAACTTCTTAATTAGAAACTTGCTGTGCAATCCCCACGTCCGCTTTTTAGTAATTCTCAACGCTACCAAAGAAGACCGCAATTCGGGCGCGGCAGCGTGCTTGCTCGACTTTTTTCGCAACGGCTTTGAAGCAGGAAAAAGCGATACTGGTAGAGATTGCTGGCTAATTAAATCTTCAATATTTGGCTACATTGATATTGAAATAGCAACAGAAGCCTTAGAACTATTGCGTCATTCAATAGAATGGAAAGAAGCCAAAACTATAGCCGAAACAGTGACTATTGTCAAGTCTTTTGCCCAAAAAGAATCTGTTGAACCTTGGGGAGAAGCCGTAACTTTTCCGTTAGTCGAAATCGTCCCAACTGTACTCCCCGGTGAGAAATACGGACACAGAATCGAAGGCAAAACTATTGCCGAAACTTGGGTAAAAATCATCCACCGAATTAAGACCACTGGCACCTTACGGCCGACTGGTTACGACGGACAGTGGCAAGAATTAATCGACTTAATGGCAGTGATTACGGATGAACCTGACGAGTTCTATTTTCCCGAACCGAATTACTTACCAATCGACCGCGATTTCCTCGAACAGTACAAACCGCAAATGCTGGAAGATGCCCCGTATAACGAAGGCATTAAATATACCTACGCACAGCGGATGCGATCGTGGTTTGGTCGCGATCAAATTGAAGAAGTTATTGCCAAACTAATTAAAGAAATTGACGCGGCAAGTGCTGTAATTAGTTTGTGGGATGCTGGGGGAAATATTAACAGAAGGTCTGACGGTTCCTCAGATCACCAGCACAGCGGCAGTCCTTGTTTAAATCACATTTGGGTGCGAGTTGTGGACGGTGAAATCTCCCTAACTGCAACTCTCCGCAGTAACGATATGTTTGCGGCTTGGCCGGCAAATGCAATGGGTTTGCGGGCTTTGCAGCAGCACATTCGAGATGAAATTGCTAGGCGTTCCGATTATAATTTGACGATGGGCCCGTTGGTAACGCTGAGTCAATCGGCTCACTTGTATGACGATACGTTTGAAAATGCCGATCGACTAATTCAAACCCAATATGCTAAAATCTGCGAAGAGCGAGACTTTTTCGACGCAGCGGGCAATTTTTTAGTTGAAGTAGCCGACAATCAAATAGTTGTCACGCAAACCACCCCCGGCAGCGGCGAAGTTGTCACCTGTTATTCTGGAAAAAACCCTCTCAAGTTAGTGCGAGAAATTTGTGCGGCTTCCCCCGCTATTAAAGGCGAGCATATTGGTTATTTGGGAATAGAATTGCAGAAGGCTGCCGAGTGTCTCAAAACGAGCAAGCAATACATCCAGGATAGACGATGAATCTAGAAGAAGAAAGACCGAATTGGGACGAATACTTCTTAATGTTAGCCAAATTAGCCGCTACTCGATCGACTTGTCTGGCTTTTCCTGTAGGCGCGGTGATAACTAAAAACAGGCAAGTTTTAGCAACGGGTTACAACGGTTCGCCGTCTGGTTCGGCACACTGTACTACTCAAGGCTTCTGCTATCCTGGTTTGAGTAGCTGCGACGCCAGTAAAACTTTGCCATCAAGGGCGGTTCACGCTGAAGCAAATGCGATCGCCAAAGCTGCTAAACACGGTATATCTACTGCTGGGGCTAGTATTTACGTCACTTTAGAACCGTGCATCTATTGTTTGAAATTAGTCATTGCCGCTGGAATTAGAGAAGTGTTTTACGAAACGACTTTTAACAGTGGAGAAAAAGCTGCTTTGAGAGATACTTTTATCAGTGAAGGTATTGTTGAGTTAAAACAAATTCAGCTATCTGAAGATACAGCAAAAAAGGCGGCTTTGTTTTTGTTGCATCCTACATCAGTGTCCAAAAATTTAGTATAGGAGCAATCCTCCCCGTGGTTATGAAAGCCACAGGAAATAACTGTGCTGTGTTCCTATAAATGATTTTTATTTGCTGGGAATTTGTAGGGATGCGGCACTGCTGTATCCTAAATCCCGCGTTATACAAATGATATTTATTTTACGCTTTGTAAAGACACAGCACTGCCGTGCCCTTACAACAAATAGAGAGGGCAATTAACCAAAAAACGGCCTTAAAAATTGTGAATACTCTGCAGTTCAATCAATCAAACTCATTCACCGCTTGCAAATAGTCGATCGCGGCATCTATCCTCGAAGAATACTTAAAAGCAAACTGATCGAACCAATATCCCTCATCGGAATTTTTATCCAACTTTTTCAGCCAAACCTGAGCTTGCCTAACTTTCTGCCTGCGCGTTTGTACGTCCAACTGTGGTTCCGCGACTTTTTCTGCGGGTTGCGGTTGCAGTGAAGCGACCTCCTGAGCTTTATTTTGCGCTTTTTGCTCAGCCTTAAGCGGTTGCAGTGCAGCCACTTCCTGAGCTGTATTTTGCGATTCGTACTCAGCCTTAAGTTGAGCTAAGTCCTTATCCAAAGGACTAGCATACAAATTTATATCTGATGTTTTAAATGTTGGATTTGACGGCGCTTGTGCTTGCGCCGGCGCCTGACTTTTCAACTCAGCAATTTTTTGAGATGCTTGATACTCTGCCTTAAGTTCACCTAACAGGCGCTCGATCGATTCCATAACTTAAACCCCCTAAAAAATGCTGCTGGGCTAACTGGCCCCAATATAATCACGGAAACTTCGCCCGCCTCCTTAATCAGTTATTGCATTCAGCAATACCTCTGTCAGGGTCATTCCTTCAATATCATCCATCGTGACAGTATCAACGATATCGAATTTAGCCCCAGCGCTTTGCAGTTCGTCATCCAATATCTTGAGAAACTTAGTAGCTTCCGGCGCATTCCCTACTTGAATGAAAGAAATCGCCAACTCTTCATCTCGATCGAGCTTCCGAGAAGCCTCTATAATAGTTTTCATCACTTCTTTGCGATCGTCCGGTTCCCCGTCCGTCACCACTAATATTGTTTCCCCATTTTGCTTGGTCTTACCGGATGCTTTGCGCTGAAAATAACTGTTCAGGGCGTCTTGCAGAACAGCAGCTAAATTCGTAGTCCCGGCAGGTTCGTTTTCTTGGAAAATTTGCACGACTTTAGCTGATGTTACGTTGTCATATCGCTTGAAGCGACCGGAAAACACATAAACTGTTATGCCATCAGGATCGAGTTCTTCGCATTTATTCGCCAATGCGATCGTCGATTCTTGCATGAGCGCCCACCGACTTTTACCGCCCATCTGGTCTTTTGTGTACATACTGCCGCTTTTGTCAATGATTATGGTATAATCGCGATTCTGAAGCATAAGATTTTTCCTGTTAGTTAATTAACTTTTTCCCAAAAATATCAAAACCAGCGAGCAGAAGCTGTTGAGCTTTAGTTGCTCGCTGCGTTTTTTAGTTAATTTGCGATCGCAAATACCGGAATTTAAGCTGCAACTAAAGCATCTTTAAGTGGCTTCCAGCTAAAAGCTCGATCGCCCCCCATCTCCACTGCTATTTTAACTCGCGGTTCTAACGTCGGCAAAACAGTCAAATACTCAATCTCCTGACTCGACAAAATTTGCCCTTCAATAATCCACAGCACCAATCCTTTTGCTTTCGGTGGCAAATTGTCTAATTGAGTTTGCAAAATCGGTGGCACGTAGTACGTATAACCAACAGCCGCTTCGTTGCCAGTAGTTTTCTTGCCCAAATGCGGCGGCCGCACGCCGTGAACCCCCGTTAAATACATCGCCAAATCGCCCAAACCCCGCGCCGAAATCGTGTATCCACCGTAGCCCGCAGCCCTCAGCCTGCGGAGGTAGCGCCCCTCAAATCCTCCCTCTAAAGGAACGTACAGGGCCAGCGACCCCGACTTTTCCAAATCCCGAATCAGATCAGATCCCGTCGTAATCAGTCCCATAAATTTGTGTTTCCTGCTGTATCAAAATTTGGTCGATCGCTGCTTGCGAGCTGGAAATATTATAAATCCTAAAGTTGAGGCGAAAAATTCTCATTGCGCCCTTGACAAACGGCAAACACTTCATGTACTATTGTGAATTGTCGCCGTAAAGGATACTGAGTAGTTTGCTGCTCAAGTCCTGGCACAAACAAGCAAGACCGAGACAAAACTCGGAGATAGAGTCGGTAAAAAGCCGCGAATCTCAACCCTTGCAAGACTTCCACAAGCTCGCTCCCAAATTTAAAACTCAAATTTTAAACACCGAGGAAGGCTGTTGGTTGATAACAGTTAATTGCAGGAACACTGAAATAAATGTTTCTGCACAAGAGCAAGCGGATTGACGTAACTTTCGCAATCCGAAACCTCTTGCGTAAATAAAAGGAAAAAAATCCGTGTCTGTAGGCATTCTTGGCACTAAACTAGGCATGACTCAAGTGTTTGACGACCAAGGGAGAGCAATCCCTGTCACCGTCATACAAGCAGGGCCTTGTACAGTAACTCAAATCAAAACAAAACAAACTGACGGCTACGGTGCCGTTCAAGTTGGATACAACGAAGTCAAACCAAAGGCTCTCAACAAGCCAGAACTAGGACATCTTGCCAAATCGGGGGCGAATCCACTGCGCCACTTGCAGGAATACCGATTGGAAGACACCAGTTCATTTGAATTAGGTCAACAACTAAAAGCAGATACCTTTACACCGGGACAAATAGTAGATGTCATCGGTACAAGCATCGGTAAAGGTTTTGCAGGTTTTCAAAAGCGCCACAACTTTAAACGAGGCCCGATGTCTCACGGTTCCAAGAACCACCGCGAACCTGGATCGATCGGACCTGGAACTACTCCCGGTCGCGTTTATCCCGGGAAAAGAATGGCAGGACGTATGGGCAACGTTCAAGTCACCGTCCGCAAACTAACAATTGTCCGGGTGGATACAGAGCAGAATTTGCTGCTAATTAAGGGAGCAGTTCCCGGCAAAGCTGGCGCCTTAGTCAATGTTGTGCCTGAGAAAAAAGTAGGACGTTAGTCAGTAGTCATTAGTCAGTAGTCAGCAGTCAGTAGATAGTGGTTGGCCGTTAGTAGCAAGCAATAACTAAGAACTAAAAGCTGAAAACTAATAGCTGAAAACTAAGACCTGAGAACAGACAACAGACGACAGACAACAGACAACAGACAACTAACAACAGACAACTAACAACAGACAAAGGACAAAAGATATGGTTAATTGTGTAGTGCGAAATTGGCAAGGCGAAGAAGTTGGGGAAACAACTTTAGAACTGCGCGTAGCCAAAGAAGAAAATGCGTCTCACATCGTTCACAGAGCATTGACGCGGCAACTGAATAACGCCCGTCAAGGAAATGCTTGCACCAAAACTCGATCGGAAGTTAGAGGCGGTGGCCGCAAACCTTGGCGTCAAAAAGGCACCGGCCGAGCCAGAGCAGGTTCAATCCGTTCTCCGCTGTGGCGGGGCGGCGGTGTCATCTTCGGGCCAAAACCGAGAGACTTTGAAGTCAAAATGAACAAAAAGGAACGCCGTCTCGCTTTGCGGACAGCATTCCAAAGTCGCACCGAAGACATCATTGTGGTTGAAGAATTTGCAGAGCAATTTCCGAGACCGAAAAGCAAAGAATTGCTGAGTGCGATCGCCCGCTGGGGCATCGAACCCGATACAAAAGTTCTGTTAATCTTGCCAGAACCGCAACCAAACGTCTACTTATCAGGACGCAACATCGAATTAGTAAACGTCATCTTGGCAACTTCCCTGAATGTTTACGACGTTCTCGCGGCTGACAAAATTATCGTCACATCTACAGCCATAGCTAAAATTCAGGAGATTTACGGTGAGTAAAATCGACCCCCGCGACTACGCAGATTTGATCCAGCGTCCGATTCTCACCGAGAAAGCTACCCGAATGATGGAATTAAATCAATTCACATTCGACGTAGCCCCCAAAGCGACCAAGCCTCAAATCAAAGCTGCAATCGAAGAACTATTTAAGGTCAAAGTCATCGGCGTCAACACCCAAAACCCGCCGCGTAAAAAGCGTCGAGTTGGCAAATTCGTTGGCTTTAAACCTTGTTACAAGCGAGCAACCGTAACTCTGACCGACGGAGACTCGATCCGCAAACTCCTATTCCCAGAAGTCTAGACGATTTTGGATTTTAGATTTTAGATTTTAGATTTTAAATTGCGGTTAACTGGTGGAAATTCTCGAACCAGAAAACTCGTAAGTTAACCAAATATCGCCAATCTTCAACCTAAAATCTAAAATCGATAAACGTCAAATCCAAAATCCAAAATCCAAAATCTAAAATAGATCGATTATGGGCATCCGTTCTTACCGACCTTATACCTCCAGCACCCGAGAACAAACCGTCTCGGACTTTGCTGAAATTACCAGATCAGAGCCAGAAAAGTCTTTAACCAGCAATAAGCACACCAAACAAGGCCGCAACAACCGAGGCGTCATCACCTGTCGCCACCGGGGAGGCGGTCACAAACGGCTGTATAGAGACATCGACTTCCGCCGCGACAAACACAGCATTCCCGCTACCGTCAAGGCGATCGAATACGACCCCAATCGCAACGCCCGCATCGCCCTCCTGTTCTACAAAGACGGCGAAAAACGGTACATACTGCACCCGCTTAACTTAAACGTCGGTACAGTAATTGTCTCAGGCCCAGACGCGCCGATCGAAATCGGCAACGCCCTCCCCCTGAAGAACATTCCCCTCGGTACCAGCATCCACAACGTCGAGCTAGTACCCGGAAAAGGCGGACAAATCGTTCGCTCCGCCGGCTCCAGCGCTCAGCTAATGGCAAAAGAAGGTAGCTACGTCACCCTCAAACTGCCATCCGGCGAACAGCGCAAAGTCCGCGCCGACTGCTATGCCACTATCGGTCAAGTCGGCAACACAGACGCCAGAAACATCAGCCTCGGCAAAGCAGGTCGCACCCGTTGGAAAGGTCGCAGACCCACCGTTCGCGGTAGCGTCATGAACCCGGTAGACCACCCGCACGGCGGTGGCGAAGGCAGAGCTCCCATCGGACGTCCGGGGCCTGTCACTCCTTGGGGTAAACCAGCATTGGGTGCAAAAACTCGACGCAAAAACAAGCGCAGCGACGCTTTAATCGTCCGGCGCCGCCGCAAAGCTTCCAAGCGCGGCAAGGGTGGCAGACAAAGCTAGTCATCAGTCAGCAGTCTTCAGTGCTTAGTTATTAACTGCTAACTAATGACTGAGGACTGATGACCAATGACTGCTTAATTCTGACTAATGACTCCTGAATTACTAAAAAAATCATGTCTCGATCGCTAAAAAAAGGCCCCTTTGTCGCAGATGCTCTGATGACAAAAATCGAAAAACTCAACGCCGCCGGCCAAAAACAAGTAATTAAAACTTGGTCGCGCTCTTCCACAATCCTGCCCCAAATGGTAGGCCACACGATCGCCGTTCACAACGGCAGACAGCACGTACCCGTCTACCTCACCGACCAAATGGTAGGTCACAAACTCGGAGAATTTTCCCCCACTCGCACCTTTAGAGGTCACGCGAAAAGTGGTGATAAAAAGGCGAAAAGATAGCCGAATTAGGTGACAGGTAATAGGTAGTCGGAAAAAAAATTACCAATTACCAATTACCTTTTGCCCAATTACCAATTACCAATTACCGAAATCGAAATGGCTATAGATACCACATCCGAAATTAAGGCGATCGCCCGTTACATCCGGACATCGCCCTTCAAAGTGCGCCGAGTCCTCGACCAAATTCGTGGCAAAAGCTACCAAGAAGCGCTGATTTTACTCGAATTCATGCCCTACCGCGCCTGCGAACCAATCGTCAAGGTTTTGCGATCGGCAGTAGCCAACGCCGAGCACAACGCAGGATTGGATAAATCCAAGCTAGTAGTGTCTCAAGCTTACGCAGACCAAGGCCCAGTCCTCAAACGCTTTAGACCCCGCGCTCAAGGTCGTGCCTACCAAATCCGCAAGCCAACCTGTCACATTACCGTAGTAGTAGCTCCGCTCGTAGAAAACTAAACCAGGGAAAAACGTAATAGGTAATAAACAGCTTAAAGTTGAAGAAAAGGGGTAATCACAAATTACCAATTACCAATTACCAAATACCAATTAACTCATCAACTATTATGGGCCAAAAAATACATCCAATTGGTTTTCGCCTCGGCATTACCCAAGAGCACCGCTCTCGCTGGTTTGCCGATCCCAAAAACTATCCAGAACTCTTGCAAGAAGACTATAAAATTCGCAAGTACGTTCGTAAAACGCTCAGCAACGCTGGCATTTCTTCGGTCAAAATTGAGCGGAAAGCCGATCAAATCGACCTAGAAGTGTTCACCGCCAGACCAGGTGTTGTCGTAGGCCGCGGCGGAGCAGGCATCGAAACCTTGCGCGTCGGTTTGCAGCAGCAACTCGGTAGCAACCGTCAAATCCGCATCAACGTCGTCGAAGTCCAGCGAGTAGACGCTGATGCCACACTGATTGCGGAATACATCGCTCAGCAACTAGAACGGCGCGTATCCTTCCGCCGAGTAGTCCGCCAAGCAATCACCCGCGCCCAAAAAGTCGGCATCCAAGGCATCAAAATTCAAGTCAGCGGACGCCTCAACGGCGCAGAAATCGCTCGTACCGAATGGACGCGGGAAGGAAGAGTTCCGTTGCACACCCTGCGGGCAGACATTGACTACTCCTACTGCACTGCTCAAACCATCTACGGTATCCTCGGCATTAAAGTTTGGGTTTTCAAAGGCGAAATTATTCCCGGACAGGAACAGGAGACTGCACCAAATGCTGCAGTACCCCGCACCAAACAAAAGCGCCGCCGCCAGAACTTTGAAGATCGATCGAACGAAGGCTAGCTAATTGTTAACTGTTAGTTGTCATTTGTTAAGTGTGAGTTGTTCCAAACCAATTAGCAATTAGCAATCACCAATTACCAATTACCAATTACCAATTACCCAACTCCCTTTCGCCATGTTAAGCCCTAAAAGAACGAAATTCCGCAAACAACAGCGCGGGCGAATGAGCGGTATTGCCACCCGCGGCAATACAGTTAGCTTTGGCGATTTCGCGCTCCAAGCCGTCGAACCCGCCTGGATTACTTCCCGCCAAATAGAAGCCGGACGCCGCGCCATGACCCGCTATATCCGCCGGGGTGGCAAAATTTGGATTCGCATTTTTCCCGACAAACCAGTCACCGAGCGTGCAGCAGAAACCCGGATGGGTTCTGGTAAAGGCTCACCAGAGTTTTGGGTGGCCGTGGTCAAACCGGGCCGGGTAATGTTTGAAATTGGCGGCGTAAGTGAAGAAATTGCCCGCGAAGCAATGCGTTTGGCATCTTTCAAATTACCAATTAAAACCAAGTTCATCACTCGCGAAGAAGGCCAGTCATAGCGAAGAGCGAAGGTAGAATTAGGTCTGTATTAATCAGCATTTTAAACGGCTACAGCAATTTAAAATCTGGCTTTCATAACTTTTCTTTCCTTCGACCTTCAGCCTAAGAGACACTTCTGTCTTCTGTCATACCGCTCGCTAACGAGAAAGCACACAATTATGTCTTTGACCAAGATTAAAGAAGCTAGAGAATTAAGCGATGCTGCTGTAGCAGAGCAAATTTTAGCCGTCAAGCGCCAACTAATGGAATTGCGGCTCCAGCAAGCTACCGGCCGCATGGAAAAGCCTCACCTGTTCAAGCACGCCAAACACCGGCTAGCTCAATTGATGACAGTTGAACGCGAGCGCCAAATCGTTGCTGAGAAAGAAGCTGCGGCAGCAAAATTAGCCGCATCTAAACAGGTAGCACAGCCTGCTCCCACCGCAGCAGCCGAGCCGACGATCGCACAGTAGCTAAAAAAAAGTCAATTGCACAACAAAAATAGGTAGCTATGGCAATTAAAGAACGAGTTGGCGTAGTAGTCAGCGACAAGATGGATAAAACCGTCGTGGTAGCAATCGAAAACCGCTCCTCCCACACCAAATACGGCAAAATCGTAGTCCGCACGAAGCGCTACAAAGCTCATGACGAAGAAAATCAGTGCAAATCGGGCGATCGTGTCCGCATCACTGAAACTCGCCCCCTGAGCAAAACCAAACGCTGGACGGTTGCTGAGATTTTTGGGACAAAAAACGGCTAACAGTTAATTGCCACATCGCGATCTCCCGATCGAAAATTAACAATCAACTAGCAGTCAAAAGTCAACAGTTAACAGTTAACAGTCAATAGTTAACACTCAACAATCACCATGATTCAACCCCAGACATACCTCAATGTCGCCGACAATAGCGGAGCCCGCAAACTGATGTGCATCCGCGTATTGGGAGGCGGCAACCGTCGCTACGGCGGAGTCGGCGATGTCATCATTGCCGTCGTCAAAGATGCCATCCCCAATATGGCCGTCAAAAAATCAGATGTCGTTCGGGCAGTCATTGTCAGAACTCGCAAAGGTCTGCGCCGCGACAGTGGCATGAGCATTCGTTTTGACGATAACGCCGCCGTTATTATCAACGTAGACGGCAACCCCAAAGGCACTCGCGTCTTCGGTCCCGTCGCCCGCGAATTGCGCGACAAAAACTTTACTAAAATCGTTTCCTTAGCCCCGGAGGTACTTTAAAATGTACGGAAAAAAGGGTAAACCAACTAGCGAACCGCAGCGCTACAGAATGCACGTCAAAGCAGGCGACACGGTGCAAATAATTACTGGCAAAGAGAAAGGAAAAGTCGGAGAAATCTTAAAGACATATCCTAAAGTCAGCAAAGTAGTTGTTAAAGGTGTAAACATCAGAACCAAGCACGTCAAGCCCCAGCAAGAAGGAGAGTCAGGGAAAATACTCACGTTTGAGGCTCCCATTCACAGCTCAAATGTCATGCACTATTCCGAAAAAGAAAAAATAGCTAGCCGCGTTTGCTATACATTTAGCGAAGATGGCCGGAAACTGCGACAGCTCAAAAAAACTGGAGAAATCCTCGATAATTAGTCATTAGTCATTAGTCATTAGTCATTAACAGACAACGGACAACTATCAACTGACAAAGAACAATTCCCTGACCAAGCCCAGGGACAGTTAACGAAACACAAAAACTATGCCGGACAAACTCAAGGTTCTTTATCAAGGAAAAATCGTTCCCACACTGATGGATCAGTTTAAATATACTAATATCCATCAGGTTCCCAAACTCGTCAAAGTCACAGTGAACCGCGGTTTGGGAGAAGCATCTCAAAACGCTAAGGCACTGGATTCGTCGATCAACGAAATTGCCATCATCACCGGGCAAAAACCAGTGGTGACGCGGGCGAAAAAAGCGATTGCAGGCTTCAAAATCCGCAAAGGAGTACCCGTAGGCGTTATGGTGACGCTGCGCGGCGATCGGATGTACGATTTTCTCGATCGGCTGATCAACCTCGCACTCCCCCGAATCCGCGACTTCCGCGGCATCAGCCCCAAAAGCTTCGACGGGCGCGGCAACTACAGCTTGGGTCTGAGAGAACAGCTAATTTTTCCAGAAATAGAATATGACCGCATCGATCAAATTCGAGGCATGGACATTTCAATTATCACCACAGCAAACACCGACGAAGAAGGACGCGCCTTGCTTAAAGAAATGGGAATGCCGTTCCGGGACAACTAAGCACTAGAGTAAGAAGCAAAAGATGGCAGCTAACGATACCATAGCAGATATGTTGACGCGCATTCGCAATTCTTGCATGGCGCGCCACCAAACAACGCAAATTCCAGCTACAAAAATGACCCGCAGCATCGCCCAAGTCCTCAAAAGTGAAGGCTTCATCGGCGAATTTGAAGAAGCAGAAGAAGGGGTCAAGCGACATTTAGTGCTTTCTCTAAAGTACAAAGGTAAAACTCGCAAGCCCATTATCACGGCACTGAAGCGAGTCAGCAAACCAGGACTGCGCGTTTACTCGAACCGTAAAGAATTGCCCAGAGTATTAGGCGGAATTGGCATAGCCATTATTTCTACCTCCAGCGGCATTATGACGGATAGAGAAGCTCGACGCCAAGGTTTGGGCGGTGAAGTGCTTTGTTATGTTTGGTAGTCATTAGTCATTAGTCATTAGTCACTGGTCGTTGGCAACAGACTCAAAAATCAATCACTAAGGACTAATAACTAAGCACTAATAATCAAGGACTAATAACTAAAAACAAAGGACAAAAAACTATGTCGCGAATTGGCAAGCGTCCGATTAGCATTCCCAATAAAGTCACCATCACCCTAGACGGTCAAAAAGTAGCCGTCAAAGGCCCTAAAGGTGAACTTTCTCGAGTAATCCCAGCCGAAATCCTCATGGGAATTGAAGGCGAGACTTTACTCGTTACCCGCCGAGACGAATCTCGCGTCGCCAGACAACTACACGGCTTGTGCCGCACCCTAGTCGCCAACATGGTCGAAGGTGTATCCCAAGGTTTTCAGCGGCGTCTCGAAATTATCGGCACAGGTTATCGGGCACAGGTTCAAGGACGGAACCTTATTTTAAACGTCGGTTACAGCAAACCCGTTGAAATGCCCCCTCCAGAAGGCATCACAATGGCAGTTGAAGGCAACACCAACGTCATTGTCTCCGGCATTGACAAAGAACTCGTAGGCAATACAGCAGCCCGCATCCGCGCAGTGCGTCCGCCCGAAGTCTACAAAGGCAAAGGCATTCGCTACAGCGGCGAAGTCGTCCGGCGCAAAGCTGGTAAAACAGGCAAAACAGGTAAGAAGTAACAATGAAGCTTACTCGCAAAGAATCAGTCCAGCGCAGACACCGCCGTGTTCGGCGCAAGGTTTTCGGCACCGCCGAACGTCCCAGACTAGCGGTATTTCGCTCAGAGCAGCACATCTACGCTCAAGTAATAGACGATACCGCCCAGCACACTTTGGCCGCTGCGTCAACCCTCGATCCCGAATTGAAGTCAACTCTCAGTTCTGGCGGCAACTGCTCCGCGAGCGTGCAAGTCGGTCAGTTGATTGCCAAACGCTGTTCCAGCGCTGGCATAGTCAAAGTCGTATTCGATCGGGGGGGCAACCTCTATCACGGTCGTGTCAAAGCCCTCGCAGAAGCAGCTCGCGAAGCGGGGTTAGACTTCTAGAGGGGGTAATGGGTAGCGGGTAATGAGTAATTAAAAAGTAAAAAGTCAAAAGTTGAAAGTTAAAAGGCAAAATCCAGATTTCTTCTATTTTTACTTTTTACTCAAACAATTACCACTTGCCGATCGCCTTTCACCAATTACTAATTCCCACAGGACAAAACTATGGCAGAACAAAAAGAACAGCGCACCAAGAAAAAAAGCAGCAGCAACAAAACGCGGGAAAAAGAATCCGAATGGCAAGAGCGGGTCGTTCAGATCCGGCGCGTTACCAAAGTAGTCAAAGGCGGTAAAAAACTCAGCTTCCGCGCCATAGTCATTATCGGCAACGAACGCGGTCAAGTTGGAGTAGGAGTCGGCAAAGCTAGCGACGTAATTGGTGCAGTTAAAAAAGGCGTCGCTGACGGCAAAAAGCACCTAATTGAAGTTCCCCTCACCAAATCTAACTCCATCCCTCACCCCATCAACGGTGACGGTGGCGGAGCTAAAGTCATGATGCGGCCGGCCGCTCCGGGAACCGGGGTAATTGCAGGGGGAGCAGTGCGAACTGTTCTCGAATTAGCAGGAGTCCGCAATATCTTAGCCAAACAGCTAGGTTCCGGAAATCCCTTAAACAACGCCCGAGCCGCAGTCAATGCCCTGTCCACCCTCCGCACCTTGTCCGAAGTTGCTCAAGAGCGCGGAATTCCAGTAGAAAATCTCTACGGTTAGGGCACGCGAGAATGGGAAACTGTAAGTTTTGAGTGTTAAGTGCTTGCGGTGAAAATAAAAAAATCCGCAACTTAAAACTCACGCACTCAAAACTACTGGATACCCTCTCTCTAAATACCAAATACCAATTACCAATTACTAAAACTATGAGATTGCAAGACGCCCGACCCAAAGCAGGCTCCCAAAAGCGCCCCCGACGCTTGGGCAGAGGTATTTCTGCCGGTCAAGGCGCGAGCTCCGGCAAAGGGATGCGCGGTCAAAAATCTAGAGCCGGTAGCGGCACTAGACCGGGTTTTGAAGGAGGTCAAAATCCTCTCTACCGCCGTCTCCCCAAGTTGAAAAGCTTCCCTCTAGTGAACCGGAAAGAGTACACTACCATTAATGTAAGTAAATTAGCATCGCTGCCAGCAAACACAGAAGTTACTCTCACCTCTTTGATGCAAGCGAAAATTGTCAATACTGACAACGGGCCGCTGAAAATCTTAGGAGATGGTGAACTGAATGTACCTTTGCAAGTGCGCGCCTCGGCTTTTACCGCAGGTGCTCGCACCAAAATTGAAGCCGCAGGCGGAAGTTGCGAATTAGTTGCGTGAAGATTTGGGGTTTGAGAGTTTGTCCAAATCTCAAATCCTCAAGCTTGCTATCAGAAAATGATTTAGTCGAAAATCCCAAATCTAAAATCCAAAATCGTAACTATGGACGTTAGTAGAGAGAAAGCGCCAACTGCACAAGAGACGTTCATGCAGATGGCTCAAGCTGCTGGTTTACGAGGCCGCATCCTCGTAACCATTGGCTTACTGATTTTAGTACGCCTGGGTGTCCACTTGCCAGTCCCCGGTATCGATCGAGTCGCCTTTGCCCAAAACGTCCAAAATAGCCCTTTAATCGGCTTTTTGGATTTGTTCTCAGGAGGCGGCTTGTCAGCTTTGGGGATTTTCGCGTTGGGGATTTTGCCCTACATTAATGCTTCAATTATTGTGCAACTTCTAACTGCGGCTCTGCCAAGCTTAGAAGACTTGCAGAAAAATGAAGGAGAAGCAGGGCGGCGCAAGATTTCTCAAATTACTCGCTACGTTTCTTTGGGCTGGGCAATTCTCCAAAGTATTGGCATTGGGATTTGGGTCAGCCCTTTTGCTCAATCTCCATCGCCTTTATTCATAGCACAAACTGCTTTGGCTCTGACGGCAGGCTCAATGTTTGTAATGTGGATATCGGAAGTAGTGACGGAACGAGGTATCGGGAACGGAGCGTCGCTACTGATTTTTATCAACATTGTGTCGGTATTGCCACGCTCTTTGGGACAAACTTTTGAATTGGCTCAAAGTGGCGACACGCAAGTTGTCGGCCGTGTAGTCGTTCTGCTGCTGGTCTTTTTGGTGACGATTGTCGGGATTGTTTTTGTTCAGGAAGGTACTCGCCGCATTCCGATTATTTCGGCTCGTCGCCAAGTCGGCCGCAAAGTTTATCGGGAGAGCCGGAGCTATCTGCCCCTGCGCTTGAATCAAGGCGGAGTGATGCCGATTATTTTTGCATCTTCGGTTTTGATTGTGCCTTCTTTCCTCGCTCAGTCTCTCAATAACCCGTTTTTGGTTCAAGTTGCTAATGTTTTGAGTCCGAACGGGCCGACGCCTTGGGCTTACGCGCTGTTTTATCTGACTTTGATTCTGTTCTTCAGCTATTTCTACGCTTCGTTGATTGTCAACCCCGTAGATATGTCTCAGAACTTGAAGAAAATGGGCGCCAGCATTCCTGGAATTCGTCCCGGTCAGAAAACCAGCGATTATGTGGAGAAGGTTTTGAACCGTTTGACTTTCTTGGGAGCGATTTTTCTAGGTCTGGTGGCGATTGTACCAACTGCTGTAGAAAGCGCGATCGGAGTGCAAACTTTTAGAGGTTTTGGTGCAACTTCCCTGCTGATTTTAGTAGGTGTCGCGATCGAAACTGCTAAGCAAATTCAAACTTACGTCATCTCCCAACGATATGAAGGAATGGTGAAGTAATCGCAATGCAATTGATTTTTATGGGGCCTCCAGGGGCGGGAAAGGGAACTCAGGCTCAGCTCTTAGCCGCTCTCTGGAAAATACCTCACATTTCTACCGGTGACATCCTGCGCGCCTGCGTAGTTGCCAAAACAGACTTGGGTCAAAAGGCGCAAGCCTACATGGATCGGGGTGAGTTGGTTCCTGACGAGTTATTAATGGATATCGTGCAAGAACGTATGAATCAGCCAGATGCTCGTGCTGGCTGGATTCTCGACGGCTTTCCCCGCACAGTCGCCCAGGCAGCTTTTTTTGACAAACTGCTCTGCGATGTTGAAGGAAGTACGTCTGGAAAGGACTGCGCTCTCAGAGCTGTCAATTTGGACGTTCCTGACAATGTTTTGGTGGCTCGCCTGCTGTCGCGGGGGCGTCAGGATGACAACGAGCAGACGATTCGTCGGCGTTTGCAAGTTTACCGCGAGCAAACTGAACCTTTGATTGAGTTTTACAGAAACCGCGAACAGTTAGTTGCGGTTGATGGCGATCGAGCGATGGAATTAGTCACTGCAGAACTGCAGCAAGCTCTCTCTGGCGACTCTTGAACCCTCTCAATAGAGCTTGTTACTCACAAGCTTTTGCTAAGATATGTTAACTAGGAGCTTTTTGTGCTATCAGGTTTTGTGAGGGTTGCTAGAGACCGGATTGAACTCGATACTAATTGCCACAACTTTACTCAAGTAAAGCTAAAACAAGCGGTTGGTTGAGTATTAAAGTCGATCGAGTCGCCCTAATTATTGCCCCCCGTTCCCGTTTGACTCTTACCAGTAAATAGGTTTTGAGACCAACGCCGGGACACTCCTAGTTAATCAAATGTAGAGTTGAGGTAAATACCAAATTGTCTAAGCAAGATTTAATTGAAATGGAAGGGACAGTGACGGAATCCCTGCCCAATGCGATGTTTCGCGTTGACCTAGATAATGGGTTTAACGTCCTGGCTCACATTTCCGGCAAGATCCGCCGCAACTACATCAAAATTCTGCCTGGCGATCGCGTCAAAGTCGAATTGACTCCCTACGACTTGACCAAAGGCAGGATTACTTATCGCCTTCGGAAAAAATAGGCTTAGATAAAACTTTCTAAAAACTAATTCTAAGTTTAATTTAGAGAGAATTTGGTAAAAAGCTTCAAATTTATGCTATAATGCTACGTTTGTAGTGTTGCCGAGAAGGGCGTCAACAACCCACCGGTGTACCGGGTTAAGTCATTGTTACACCGTAAAAGTATTGCTGGGCCAAACTCTGGCGCAGGCGAACTTTACCCAGCAATGGGATTGGGTGCAAGCGGGCTCCTTCATGAAACAACCCGCACTTTATACAATTTAATCGAGGAGAGGTCTACACCTTGCCCAGCCTCTCCTCCCACCGCTCTACGGGCAGTCCCAGCGTGCCTGTTCTCCGCTAGAGCGGGGTTCTCCAGGCAGGAAGAAAGATGAAAGTTCGAGCATCTGTCAAAAAAATTTGTGAGAAATGTCGCGTCATCCGCCGTCGCGGTCGAGTGATGGTGATATGCACTAACCCGAAACACAAACAGCGCCAAGGTTAGAAAAAACGAAAATTGGGCACTGCACGCAGGTGCATCCTAATTGAACATTGTAGCCAAATAGGAAAACTAGGGAGACAAAAAGTGTGGCACGGATTGCCGGGGTAGACCTTCCACGCGATAAGCGCGTAGAAATAGGTCTGACATACATTTACGGAATAGGCTTGTCGCGGGCCCAAAAAATTATCGCTGCAACAGGCGTAAATCCTGACACTCGCGTTAAGGATTTAACAGAGGCCGACGTGACAGCTCTGCGGGCTCATGTAGAAACCACATACCAAATCGAAGGAGACCTCCGGCGCTGGGAGTCAATGAACATCAAGCGCCTGATGGACATCGGAACTTATCGCGGTCGGCGTCACCGTTTGGGTCTGCCAGTGCGGGGACAACGAACCCGTACCAACGCCAGAACACGTCGTGGCGTCCGCCGAACAGTTGCGGGCAAGAAAAAGGCACCTTCCAAGAAGTAACATCTTTTTGGGAAAAATACGCTGGGGGCTGCTCGCTCCTAGCGCTTCGGGACATTAGTTGAGAGAAACGTTAAAGAGACTAATATGGCGCGACAACAAACAGGCAAGAAATCTGGTGCAAAAAAGCAGAAAAGAAATGTACCCAATGGGGTAGGCTACATCCAGTC
Organism: Microcoleus sp. Pol14D4; assembly: GCF_036701245.1. Classification (NCBI taxonomy): domain Bacteria; kingdom Bacillati; phylum Cyanobacteriota; class Cyanophyceae; order Oscillatoriales; family Microcoleaceae; genus Microcoleus; species Microcoleus sp. Pol14D4. The sequence continues at coordinate 8,025 of NZ_JAUBQM010000045.1, read as the reverse complement.
TACCTTTAACAACACGATTGTAACTATTACCGACCTCAACGGCGAAGTGATCTCCTGGGCATCGGCAGGTTCCAGCGGTTTTAAAGGAGCTAAGAAGGGAACTCCCTTTGCAGCTCAAACAGCAGCAGAAAGTGCTGCCCGCAGAGCCAACGACCAAGGAATGCGCCAAATAGAAGTAATGGTGAGCGGGCCCGGAGCAGGTCGAGAAACTGCTATTCGGGCACTGCAAGGGGCGGGACTGGAAATCACCCTGATTAGAGATGTTACCCCAATTCCTCACAACGGCTGTCGCCCTCCCAAGCGGCGTAGAGTCTAAAACGATTTGAGATTTTAGATTTTAGATTTTGGATAATGGCTAACTGCTTAAAGTCAAAAACTAATGGTTCTAACTGTTGCCCCGTCCATCCAAAATCCGAAATCCGTTCAGGGGTATGCTCTGCAATCTAAAATCCAAAATCAAAAATCCAAAGTGGAAAAGGGAGGTCACTCCGTGGCGCAGTTTCAAATTGAATGTATAGAGTCTAACACTGACAAAGACCGCAGTCAGTACGGAAAATTTGTCCTGGAACCGCTCGATCGCGGTCAGGGAACAACTGTTGGGAATGCGCTTCGGCGAGTTCTGCTGTCAAATTTGGAAGGGACGGCAGTAACTTCAGTCCGCATCGCGGGTGTCAATCACGAGTTTGCCACGATCGAAGGGGTACGTGAGGATGTTCTAGAAATTCTCCTGAACATGAAAGAGGTCGTCCTCAAAACTCATTCTCAGCAGCCGCAAATCGGCAGGTTGCGGATTGAGGGGCCTGTCACCGTTACTGCCGATCGATTCGATTTGCCCTCAGAGGTCGAATTGATAGATCGCTCCCAGTACATTGCAACTCTCTCCCCCGGCTCAGTTCTGGAAATGGAATTCAGAATTGAAAAAGGCATCGGATACCGAGCAGTAGACCGCAGTCGCGATGATGGGTCGGCTTTGGATTTCCTCCAAATAGACGCCATCTTTATGCCGATTCGCAGAGTCAATTACAGCGTTGAAGATGCTAGGGTAGGCGGCACGGTCGAGAAAGACCGGCTGATTATGGAAATCTGGACTGATGGCAGCGTGACTCCTCAAGAAGCTTTGAGTCAATCTGCCAACATCCTGGTAGATTTATTTGCACCTCTCAAAGACATCACCCAAGATTCTCTCAAACCAGAGTATCCAGGTGAAGCAGATCCTACCAGCCAAATTCCGATCGAAGAATTGCAGTTGTCAGTCCGGGCTTACAACTGTCTCAAGCGGGCTCAGATCAACTCAGTCGCAGACTTATTGGATTATACCCAAGAAGACTTGCTCGAGATCAAGAACTTCGGGCAGAAGTCTGCCGAAGAAGTGATTGAAGCTTTACAAAAACGCTTGGGCATTACCTTGCCACAGGAAAAATCAGCTAAAAGTTAATCAACGGGTAACGGGTAAAAAAGTTCTGAATTTTAAGTAGGTGAGTTTTTAAGTTAAAGAATTCACCGCTCAAAACTCTCGGACTATCCCGGCGCCCAATTACCAATTACCAATTACCAACTGCCATGCGTCACCGCTGTCGCGTTCCCCAACTCAACAAACCGGCTGACCAGCGCCGCGCCATGCTGCGCTCGCTGACTACCGAATTAATCCGCCACGGTAAAATTACTACCACTCTCGCCCGCGCCAAAGCGCTGCGCCCAGAGGCTGACAGAATGATTACCCTGGCAAAAGATGGCTCATTGGCAGCTCGCCGGCAAGCTATGGGCTTTATCTACGACAAACAGTTAGTACACGCTTTGTTTGAAGCAGCCCAAGAACGGTACGGCTCGCGCAACGGGGGCTACACCCGCGTAGTGCGAACTGTCCCCCGTCAAGGAGACAATTCCGAAATGGCGATCGTTGAACTGGTTTAATTCAATTTTGGGTTGGAGATTTGTGATTTATGACTGACAATCCAAAATCCCCAATCGAAAATCCCCAATCGATACAGCGCGTTGCTTTGGTGATCCAATACCTCGGCACTAACTTTCACGGTTGGCAGCGACAGCCGAACCAGCGTACAGTACAAGAAGAAATTGAAACAGCAATATCGACTGTTCTGGAACGCCCGGTAACGCTGCACGCTGCTGGGAGAACTGACGCGGGAGTTCACGCCGCTGCTCAAGTAGCCCATTTTGACGCCCAGGGTCCAATTCCGGCTCACCGCTGGGCAAGCGTTCTCAACTCTCGACTGGCAAAAGATATTTTAATTCGAGCTTCGGCAAAGGTGGAACCTACCTGGCACGCTCGGTTCTCAGCCAGTTGGCGGCGCTATCGCTACACCCTTTATACAGATCCGACCCCTAATTTGTTTGTGCGTCCTTTTGCTTGGCACTGCTATCACGCCCCTGTGGATGAATCTTTGATTCAGAAAGCTTTGACACCGCTCATCGGGCGGCATCACCTGGCTGCTTTTCACCGCGCGGGCTCAGCCCGCCCCCATTCCTGGGTGGACGTACAAGCGGCAGAGTGTCACCGTTCTGGGCCTCTTATCTATATTGAGGTTCAGGCGAGCGGGTTTCTGTACGGGATGATGCGGCTGCTGGTGGGGTTGCTGGTGCAGGTGGGTCGCGGGGAAAGGCCGATCGACAATTTCACCGATATCTGGGTCAACGAACGCCGAGAAATGGTAAAATATGCCGCTCCAGCTCAAGGTTTGTGCCTGCTGCGGGTTGGCTATTCAGAATTTCCCTTTCCCCCAGATGTCTGGTACGACACTCAGCCAAAATTAGTTATTGGTTATTAGTTATTGGTTATTAGTTATTGGTTATTAGTTATTGGAAACAACTAACAAATAACAAATAACAACTGACAACTAACAATGAACAACTAACAAATAACAAATAACAACTGACAACAAACAATGAACAAAACTTACGTCCCTACTCAAGACTCCCTAGAGCACAAGTGGTACGTGGTCGATGCCGCCGACCAGCGGCTGGGCCGTCTGGCAACTGAAGTTGCCATGTACCTCCGGGGAAAACACAAACCGACTTACACTCCTTCTATGGATACCGGCGACTTCGTAATTGTCATCAATGCGGACAAAATCGCTGTTACTGGCAAAAAACGCACCCAGAAAATCTACCGCCGCCATTCTGGAAGACCGGGTGGGATGAAAACAGAAACTTTTGCCAAATTGCAAGCACGTTTGCCCGAAAGAATTGTCGAAGAAGCTATACGAGGAATGCTGCCTCACACTTCTCTAGGCAGACAATTGTTTACTAAGCTGAAAGTGTACGCTGGCCCTAACCATCCACACGCAGCTCAAAAACCAGAAGAGTTAATTGTTCACACGATTCCGGGAGGAAATGAGTAATGCAAGCAACAGATACCGGCCGCGCTGTGTACTGGGGTACCGGCCGCCGCAAATGTTCAGTAGCGCGGGTACGCTTGGTTCCCGGCACTGGCATACTGACTGTCAACGGTAAAGAAGGGGATTTGTACCTGCAATTCAACCCTACTTATTTGGCTCTGGCTAAGGCACCTCTGGAAACTTTGGGTCTGGAAAATGAGTACGATATTTTGGTAAAAGTCGAAGGCGGTGGCTTGACAGGTCAGGCTGACTCGATTCGCTTGGGTGTCGCTAGAGCACTTTGTCAATTAGACCCGGACAACCGCAAGCCTCTGAAGACTGAGGGCTATTTGACTCGCGACCCGCGGGCCAAAGAACGGAAAAAGTACGGTTTGCGGAAAGCTCGCAAGGCTCCTCAATACTCGAAGCGGTAATCGAGGTTCGGCAACGGATTGTGTAACGGATGTAACGGATGTAATGAAAGTTCGGCAACGAATTTTTTAACGGATGTAACGGATGTTCGGATTGACGGATTGAGGGAAGAAGGAAAAAGGAAGAAGGAAGAAGGAAGAAAGAAAAGGCAAGAATCATTCAGATTTTATCTGCCTTTTTTTCAAGTTTATTTCCGATTCCTGATTCCGGGTTCCAAAAGGTATAAGACAAAATTGGTGCTGTTGTTGGTTTAGAAGTCCTGCGGCAGCTAAAATGGTTGTAAAGTCAAAAATTAGAGAGTAAAAAACAATGGCAAAAGATGGCATTCACCCTGAGTGGTATCCCGAATCTCAGGTTTATTGCAACGGGGAACTGGTGATGACTGTGGGTTCAACTAGACCAAAGCTTCAAGTTGATGTCTGGTCCGGAAATCATCCTTTTTATACTGGCACTCAGAAGATTATTGATACTGAAGGTCGTGTCGAGCGCTTTATGCGGAAATACGGCATGAGCGAGGTAGAAATGCCGAAGGCAGATGCTTCCTCTGGACCGCTGAAAATGGAAGATCCCAAAGCAGATGCTGCTAAGGCTGCTGGTAAAGGCAAAAAGAAGAAGTAGCCGGATTGTCATTTGTCCGCAGTTTGTTGAGAGTAGTTCTTTCTACTGGCAACTTACCGCCTTCGGATTTTAGATTTTAGATTGAAGACTTGCTATGCAGGCAGTTGAGTTCGATCGACATCTATCCTAACTGCTCTTGAGTTCTAAAATCTAAAATCTAAAATCTAAAATCTAAAATCGATCCGCCATCGGATGGGAGAGTTTAGATTGAAGACTTCGCTATGCAGGCAGTTGAGTTCGATCGAGATTCTATCCCAACTGTTCTTCAAATCTAAAATCTAAAATCTAAAATCTAAAATCTAAAATCGATTGACAAAGGACAACTGACAATGGCTGAATCTTATTTGCTGGATAAATTGAAGTCGGTAGAGCAAACTTTTAATGAGTTGACTCGCCGCATGGCTGACCCGGATGTGGCTAGGGACAATCAAGAGTTTCAACGGGTAGCGAAAGCTCGATCGTCCTTGGAGGAAGTGGTCGATACTTTTGCTCTGTGGAAAACCACTCAGGAAGATTTGGTGGGCGCGCGACAAGTTCTCAAGGAAGCCGCGGGCGATCGAGATATGCAAGAAATGGCGGCGCTGGAAGTTCAGGAACTTGAGGCGAAGCTGGAGAATTTGGAAAGTTGTTTGAAGGTTTTGCTGCTCCCCCGCGACCCGAACGATGACAAGAATATTATGCTGGAAATTCGGGCGGGTACTGGCGGAGATGAGGCTAGTATTTGGGCTGGAGATTTGCTGCGGCTGTATTCGCGCTACGCTCAAACTCAAGGCTGGCAGGTGAAGTTGGTGAGCGAGTCGCTGGCGGAAATGGGCGGCTTTAAAGAGGTGATTCTGGAAATTACAGGCGACAGCGTTTACAGTAAGCTGAAGTTTGAGGCGGGAGTACACCGGGTGCAGCGAGTGCCTGTGACTGAGGCCGGCGGCCGGGTGCATACTTCGACGGCGACGGTGGCTGTGATGCCGGAGGTGGATGATGTGGAGATTCACATCGATCCGAAGGATATTGAGATGAGTACAGCTCGATCGGGCGGTGCTGGCGGTCAAAACGTGAACAAGGTTGAAACTGCTGCGGATTTGTTTCACAAGCCGACGGGAATTCGGATTTTCTGTACTGAGGAGCGCAGTCAGTTGCAGAATAAGGAGCGGGCGATGCAGATTTTGCGGGCTAAGCTCTATGAGATGAAGTTGCGGGAGCAGCAGGATGAGGTGAAGTCGCGGCGTTTGGCTCAGGTTGGTACTGGTTCGCGATCGGAGAAGATCCGCACTTACAACTATAAGGACAATCGGGCTACGGACCACCGTTTGGGGGAGAATTTCTCGCTCAATAGTGTTTTGGAAGGTGATATTGAGGGGATTATTCAAACTTGCATTTCTCAGGATCAGCAGGAACGTTTGGCTGAGTTGGCTGCTTCTACAAATTGATGGAGTGATGGGGGACTAGGCGCATTGTTTGCTCAGCCTCAGTTCCCTTGTTACGCGGGAGATCTGGTTGAGTAGGGCTTCCCAAATTGCATCGGCGATCGCCACTGGATATTTGAAATGTTCGAGGTCGTATTGTACAATGACTTCTAGAGGTGCTAGGATTTGCTGCTTTCGACAACTGGCAATTGCTGCGATCGCCTCTTGTTGCCATCTGGCAAATAGTCTGTAGCTAAAAAAGGAACTGCATTTTTGTCCTTTCTTGTTCAGGTAAACGACTATTACTTGATGTTGTTTGGGGTAGACTTTCACTATGTGTTTTACGGGCATTCTCAGGGCTTCGGCTGCTTCTATTTTGGAGATTTGCCAGCACTGGGGTTTTAGCCAACCGGAGGCTGTGAGGCTTTGACGGGTGCCGCTGGGCTTGTGAGTTTTTAGATTGCGTCTCTTGGTCATTTTTACTTTCCCTGATGTCTGTCTTCGGTTTCAAAGTTCGATCGGGCTGTCCCCTTATGTTGGGTTCCTCGCTCAGAACCATTTGTTTAGCGACTCCTTGGGTCTATCAAAACTTAAGTTGTAATTATTAGTTTACTTGCAATCCTGTCCTGTGTCAAGTATAATTATGAATTGCAAGTGGAAAATTTAGGAGTTGGGAAGTAAACTGAGTTATGTGGGATTAAGTAGTGACGGCAGTTGTGAACGCAGAAGCTAAGAAAAAATTGATCGAGATTGTCAAACTAGCTCGCGGTTCTATGAGTCAGCGGGCATTCGGCAAGCTTCTGGGCGTCTCTGCGACTGCGGTTCAGTTGTGGGAAAAAGGTCAGAGCATCCCAGATACAGAAAATTTGGCTCAGATTGCTGTGAGGGCCGGGTTTACACTTGAAGAGCTGCTCGCTCATCTGGAAGGCAAACCCATGCTTGAACCGGTAGATACTAACGATCTGCTGAAAAAAATTCAATGTATACCAATTAGTGAGTTAGCCGTGGTTGGTAGAGCGGTGATGGATAGACTCGCGGCGGCTGCTGAGTCGTCTGGGAAATATAGTTGATGTATCACTTCGTAAGTAGACTGGTAGATACGGTTGAGTAACCTTCGAGTCGTGAACATCCAAAATAGACAAAAACTTAGCGAAATCATCAAAACTGCTCGCGGAACAATGAGTAATATCATGTCCGGTCGATCAACCATGATTAAACTTTTGCCTCTGGCCACCAAGAGAAATGAGTCTAATACCAATTCACTATGAAGCTGCATTTAATATAACGCTAAGGATATAGTTCCAACCAGAAAGACATCAGCCTCATTTAGTAGACCTCTTGCAAAAGTCATTCTGAAAGGTTAAGTTCATAGTTATAGATGCCTGCAATCAGGTTGAAGCGTAAACCAAATCTACGTCGGCGATTTCGGTAACGTTCCGACAAAATCCGAAAAATTTTCAGCTTCCTATTAACGTGTTCAATAATAATTCGTTGGCTTGCCAGAGTACGGTTTTCCTGCCGTTGAACCTGAGATAAATTAGAGCTTTTGGGCTTTTTAGTAGGGATCTGACTATGGGCATGAAGTTTGGCAATTCCTTGATAACCCTTGTCACCTAAAAGTTTAATTGTAGTGGCTAGCCTGACTTTACTGCTCTTGAATAGTCGAAAGTCATGCCTTCTGCCTTTACCACGAAGCTCTGCAGATAATTGCTCCCGTCTTTTGATTGACCACTAATTGCGACTTCAATGTATGATACTTCTTTTTGCCGGAAAACACTTGTCGTTGTTTTTTTTTGGACGCTCGACTGGGCTTTCGGTCACATCGACCACAACTACTTCTAAAACTGAGTCCGGTTGCAGCAGTGCTTTCTTTCCGGGTCAGCTAAACCGACCTGAACGAATTAATGTGTCCTCTACGTGTCTGACGATTCTGAACGCAGTGGATTCATTGATGTTCCAGCTCCATCGCAATGTGAAAGTAGGTACGGTACTCTCGCCAATATTGTAATGCCAGCAGTACCTGGGAATCGGTGCTCAGTTTAGGCGGGCGACCGGGTTTGCGTTTCTGAAGTTGCTGTTGTTTTAGAACTGACACCATTTCATCAAAAGTTGTAGACTAGGGCGCCACAGAATCTCTTGAAGGCTTCTGGCTTTAAGCTTTGCACATGAGGGGGTGACAAAGAGGTTTAGGAGATAGACCGAATAAGGTTTGCAGCCCGCATACCTTGTTGATAAAAGCGACG
>NZ_JAUBQM010000202.1:0-1225 GCF_036701245.1 Microcoleus sp. Pol14D4 | reverse complement strand
GGGAGCGTGTCACTTTTGCAATAAGTACAAATACTTAGACAGCTTTTCCCGACTTGCCAATTAACCCATTTAAATAAGCACATCGATGAGCCAAAACTTGCCCCACATTTTCTTTTTTCCAACTTGCTCCAGATATTTTAACCCGTCTCGATATTTGCTTAATTCCTGATTCTACTGCCCCAGATCCAATTGAGCATACCTGAGATTTCTGAAGTGCTTCATAATTGACAATTCTTCCTTGATGCTTTTCTAAATATCTGCAAAAATTCACTGCTGTTTCTTTCTTTAATTCTGTAAATAATGCTTTTGCACTTCCTATCTCTCCTTGCCACAAATATCCTTCGGCTTGTTTTAGTCTTCTGATTGAACCTCCTACTTTCTGAAGATTTTCATTTAAATGATACCAATCTAAAATTTCTCTTCTGTCTTGTTTATAACTGATTTCCTTGAATATATTCCATACTCCATCATGCCCGTCTCCCAAACAAGTTACAGGTTTTGCTAAAGGTTGGTCATTGGCCCAATCAATGAGCTTGTCATTTTGCTCGAAACAGGCTAATATCCCTACTTCTGATACCATTGCCTTATAGTCTTTCCACTCAGATTTTTCTCCTTTTTGTGTAATCAATCTTACTTTTCCACCATCTACACTTAGCTCAGTAATGTCTATTTTTGCTGCTGGCTGCTCAAATTTTTGATAATGTACTAATCGTTGTTGTGTCTTTGATGGGACAGTAATTCCTGTGATATATTCAATATCTTTTGCCGCACTACTGTATCCCACATTAGCACTCAGTCTTAAACAGCAGTTTTCTAAATGTGGACTCAATCTACTCCTGCTCCCACAGCCTAATTTATCAGCTTGTTTCTCTGTGAGACTTAGCTCTCCAAGCGTACTCTTCAATCTTTTTTTTCTGCCTGCTTTCGTGCCACTAACTGAGTAGATAAAAAAATTCCGATTTTGGGAGTCACGTGAGTTAACACTTGTTCTTTAACTGCTATCTCAATATCTTCTAATGTCTTCAGCGATTCCGGGTCACAATCAGCATAAAGTAGTGCAGCAATAGCATCGACATGAGTTTGAATTTCCTGTTTGTGTTCTGGAGTCATTGAATTTCTCATAGGAAGACATCTTTATTTTCGCCTATTTTACTCAGAATGGCTGCAATTGGTCACAACAGCCTTATTTAAGTATTTGTACTTATTGCAAAAGTGACACGCTCCC
>NZ_JAUBQM010000044.1:0-52517 GCF_036701245.1 Microcoleus sp. Pol14D4 | reverse complement strand
AATTTAACCGGCTTCTCAATTCACTTATCATAGACCTTTAGTTTTGTCAAGTCCGAATACTGAACTGACGCCCTAGAACTTTTTTTCTCTACAGCTAGTCTTTTTTGTTCTTCTGTTAGTCTGGCTTCAATTTCTTTAGCCCGTTCTGCTTCCAATCCTACCTGCATTTCTCTTCGGTCTAATTCTTCAGAAGCGCCTAAAAACTGATAATCTAAGTCACTCAAACTTTTACCCTGGGCCCAAGCTTGAGCATTTTTCAATGCCTCTCCGCGCAACAGTCGGGATTTATCGGTCTGCTTGGAAGTTATCCAAGCATCAAAGGCTTGAGAGTATGGACGCAAGGAAGCGAGATGTTTTTCTACCCATTTTTTGTTAAATACTTCTTGATAAATCTGGTTTCTTACCTGTAAAAAACCCTGGTATTTTACTACCAAACCAGACAGCAATAGTTCTACCTGTTCTCGCGAGTCATCCGTTGGTACTTCCACTCCTTGTAAGATTTTTTGATAGATGCCTAGTAGTCTGCCAGCACGTTGCTCATTTCTCAGGATGCGATCGCGTATCGTTTTTAAATGCTCCGGTTCGTCTTGAGATTCCCAATTCTCGATGATGCGCGATCGCACGACCGATTCCACAAAAAATCCTTCTGTTCCAGGTGGAATCATCAGCAGGTCAGTGTGAGATTCTCGCGTCGCTCTTACTATCAATTGACACAGCTTTTGGCTCAAAAATGGTTGCCCAGAAGTCCAAGCTAATATTGATTTGATAATTGCCTCGGCATTACTAACTACACTCTCTAACCCTTGAGTTAAAGGAGAGGCTTCTTCTAAGGAAAAACCGGGCAAATCGATTGCTTGTCCGATATTAAAAGGTGTCCGCTTTTTATCGGCGATTAAATCGCTGGGCGTAGCTACTCCGAAAATCGCGAAGGTAATTCGGTTGTATTCTGGATTAATGGCTCGTTGGTTGTAACAATAACGAATCAAGGCGAAAAAGTCATCTACGGGAAAATCTAAGCTTAAAATACTATCAATCTCATCGACAAATATAAAAATTCGCTCTTCCGGAAATCTTGCTAATAATATCTCTTCAATAAATTGACTCAATCTTTGCAGGAGAGAAACTTCTTCTTGTTCTTGCCACCAGGTTTTTAAATTGACTTTTCCTACAAGATGGAAACTGCGCCACAAATCCCCAACGATTCCTTTGTACCACTGTAAGGGAGTAATGTTTTCGCTGCCGATGCGGGTCATGTCGATCGTGCTGCATTGAAATCCTTCGGCTTGCAGGCGGTGCAGGGTGCGAACGAGAAGGGAAGATTTGCCCATTTGTCGCGAATTGAGAACGTAGCAAAACTCGCCGAGTTTTAAGGCTTCATAAAGTTCGATATCTGCTTGTCGTTGGACATAGGTAGGCGCATCAGTTGTGAGACTGCCACCAATTTGGTAAGAGTAATCTTTCATAGTTGATATTTAATTGTTATCGTGTAAAATGAGCAGGAAAATATTACCATATAAGCACTTTGGAGATTGAATCTGAACGATCAATGACTCGCCTTAAATAAATTTAATTTATAAAGTTGTTTAGGAAAGACTTTAAAAAAGAAGACTATAGAAATTATATTTTAAATTATATTTTATATCGGCAATAGCCGTCCAACCTTAAAGAGAAAAGAGGCAAGTCGAAGTGAATTTATCACCATTCACGATGTTCATTGGGGCATTGAAACTTTCATATAGCCGTCAAACAAGTATGTGCAATTTGTCGGTTCATGGTGAGAGACACCTTCGCGATCGAGACTCACATATTTTCCTCACTTCACGCCTTTATCAAATTGGAGTTGATGCGCTCTAAAAAGATAATTAGCAATTGGTATGAAGTCCAAAGAAATCTGTTCACTTTAGTTGTCCGTGAGTATATTTTTGCGAACCTTAGCAGTGATGGCACGATGTAGAACGCATAGATAATGTTTTTTGTCAATCCTTAAGTCCTAGATTTACCTAATCTTTACATTTTCCCCACCAAAAATTAGCCCAACCTTTACATAATTACACCCAAAAGAGAGTTACAAATATAACAGACAAACAGTCATCCCTCGGAGGTATTATTATGGCAAAGGCAGCGTGGAAATTTTTAATGAGCACTTCATTAGTGGCTAGCATGAGCGCAATCACAGCGGCCTCATCTTTTGCTGCCTCTTTAACAAACCCTACTGTCTCTGGAACAGCCGGCACTGACTACTTGCTCTACAAACAAGTTGGTAATCAAACGGTTCGCGACGACTCAGCCTCTTTATCCACTGTATTAGAAGGTTCCGCGGCGAGCCCTGGTGGGAACGTCGAACTGTTTGCCAATAGCGAAACGAGCTTGTACACGACTCCCTTTTCTTCTGTCGGTCTTACCAATTTCAAGACAGCTCCCATTACGAGCTTGACTGGCTCCCTCTTCGGCATGAATCTTATCCTCAGCAGCCTGAATGGAGCAGACTGGTTTACAACCAAAAAAGGTACCTATGACACCAGTTATGGGGCAGATAACCTCGCTAACAGATGGTTTAAAGATGTCTTTGCTGCTAACGGGTTCAGCAGCGTGATTAGTCTATTCGGTTCAACCATCTACAATACCGGTTTAAATGCAGGCGTCTTCCAACGATTCAGTGACTCCAACGTTTCTTATGTGAATCAGGACACCGCTACCAGTGATATTAAGATTGGCTTAGCCGGTCACTTCGATGCAAAAACACTATTACTAAAATCCCTACCGTCTAGTGTCGTGGGGATATTGGGCACCAAACCGCTACAAGCGAGCGAAGTTATCAAAGTGACCTACGGCGGCGTGACTCAATACAAGTACAGTTTTAACGCCACTGGGTCGGGACTTACAGCAGCAGACGACGGAATTTCTCACAACGGCAACTACGAACTCACAGTCCAACCAGTACCAGAACCCACCACGATGTTAGGACTTGCTCTTGGCGCAAGTGGTTTGTTGGCGGCTAAGCGCAAGCGGACCAAAATCTCCTAAATTTTTTTTACTAAACTCCTTTTTGTTGTGAAACCGCAGTTCAACGCAGATTATGAACTTTTCATCTGCATTTACCTGCGGCTTTTTTATAGCAACCGCCTTGGCGGTTAAGCCATAGACTGAAGGAGTGCGATTTTTATCTACTATTAAATCGCGGGGCGTAGCTACCCCGAAAATCGCGAAGGTAATTCGATTGTATTCTGGATTAATGGCGCGTTGGTTGTAACAATAACAAATCAAGGCAAAAAAGTCATCAACTGGAAAATATAAACTTAAAATACTATCAATCTCATCGACAAATATAAAAATTCGCTCCTCCGGAAATCTCGCTGATAATATGTCTTCAATAAATTAACTCAATCTTTGCGGGAGAGAAACTTCTTCTTGTTCTTTCCACTAGGTTTTCAAGTTAAATTGCCCTAAAAGATGAAAGCCACGCCCTAAATCCCCAACGATTCCTTTATACCACTGTAAAGGAGTAATGTTTTCGCTACCGATAGGGGTCATGTCGATCGTACTGCATTGAAATCCCTCTGCTTGCAATCTATGGAAGGTGCGAACGAGAAGGGAATATTTGCCCATTGGTCGCGAATTGAGAACGTAGCAAAACTCGCCTCGTTTTAAGGCTTGATAAAGTTCGATATCTGCTTGTCGTGCGACATAGGTAGGCGCATCAGTGGTGAGACTGCCGCCAATGTGGTAAGAATAATCTCTCATAATTGATAGTTCATGGTTGCGGATAATTTAACGATCGCCCACTCGATCGCACAAATGTCTGTCCTCCTCCTTCACATCAGCATTTGTTCGCAAATAATCTCGCACGCGATCGCATCCAGAGGCTAGTACCCGATCTAACTCTACACTCTGCTCTAAATTCCAGAGAATTACTGTTTTATCCTCTGAAGCAGAAGCAAGAGTTTTACCATCAGAACTAAAAGCCAAAGACCCAACTCGTGCGCTATGTCCAATTAAAGTGGTAATCTCATTGCCGTCACGTTGCCAAAGTTTAATCATACCGTCACTACCCCCTGTAGCGATCGTTTTATTGTCAGGACTAAAAGCCACACTCCAAATTCCAGAAATATGTCCCTTGAGAGTGTGTAGCAACTTACCATCACGACTCCAAAGTTTAGCCGTTTTGTCATCACTCGCCGACACAATTACCTCACCATCAGGGCTAAAAGCTACGCCAAAAACTAAACTCTTGTGACCTTGAATGGTCTTAATTAACCTCCCATCAAGCCGCCGCCAAAGCTTAACAGTCTTATCTCCACTGGTTGAAGCAATAACCTCCCCGTCAGGACTAAAAGCTACCCCCCAAACCCCAGCTTTATGTCCTCTGAGGGTAGTCAATTCGGTTCCGTCTAACTGCCAAAGTTTGACTGTTCTATCCCCACTGGAAGAAGCTATGATTTTGCCGTCAGGACTAAAAACAACTCTCCTCATATCAACTCCTCCTGAGAGAGTCTTCAATAAGGTGCCATCAGCACTCCAAAGTTTAACAGATTTGTCTGCACTAGCTACAGCAATAATTTTGTTATCGGGACTGATGCCAACACCACTAAACGCAGAGTTACGCCCCTCAAATCGCCTCAGTAACTTACCGTTTCTGTGCCAAAGAAAAACCTCGTTTCCACTTGATGAAACAACTAATCCTTGATTTTTGCTTAAAGCTACTCCCCAAACGCCAGCAGTATGTCTCCGTAGAATTGTCAGCAAGGAGTTGCTTAATTTCCAAAGTTTAGCGGTGCCATCAAAAGATGTCGAGGCCAGATATTCGCCATTGCGACTAAATGAAAGATCGCTAATTGCGCTGTCATGTGCTTTGAGGGCGGTGAGCAAGGTGCCGTCAATGTTCCAGAGTTTGAGTATTTGGTTATCAGAACCAGAGGCGATAGTCTCTCCATCAGGGCTAAAAGCTAATGCCTGAATTCCTGCCTCATGGGCGGCAATAGTTCTTAACAAAGTGCCGTCACGGTTCCAGAGTTTAATAGTACCGTCTCCAGTGCCCGCAGCGATCGCATTACCATCAGGACTAAAGGCAATAGATAAGACTGGAGATTGAGGTTGTGAAAGCGTTTTCAGCAAGGTGCCATCACGTCGCCAAATTTTTACAGTGCTATCTTCAGAAGCGGAGGCAATTAACTTTCCATCGGGGCTAAAAACTGCTTTCCTGACTACGCCAAGATGCCCTGTTAATGTTTTGAATAATGTGCCATTGCGCCGCCACAGTTTCACCGTACTATCTTGGGAAGCTGAGACAATCAATTCTCCATCAGGGCTAAACTTGACGCTGTAAATTGGAGCTTTATGTCCTGTGAGAGTGTGTAAAGGTAGTGCTGCTTTATCTGTGCTACTGTTAAGCTGCCAGAGTTTAATTGTTAAGTCTCCACTCCCAGAAACAATAAGCTGACGATCGGGACTGATCGCAATTCCTATAACTGGTGCTATATGTGCTTTGAAAGTGCGAATTAATCTGCCATCTTGATGCCAAATTTGAACATTTCCGTCGCTTGTCCCCACAGCGACAATCTCATCATTAGGACTAATGGCTAAGGCATTCATCCAACCACTATTGCCTGAAAAACGGTTATATTCAATTGCTCCATAAATTGCTCGACGTAGCGCCGATTCAACCATGCCATTTGTCTGGCGATCTGTGCCTTTTAATAGTTGTAGTTCTTTTCGGGCTTTGAGGGCTTCTATTAAGGCATCTAACCGCTTATCTAAGGCAAATAGGGCTTCGGAATACCGCGTTATGCTTTGAATTTTACCAATTTTTTCGTTGCGTTGGCTTTGATTGGCTTGATGATATTGTGAAAAGGCGATCGCTCCCAATCCTAAAGCTAAGATTAATGCCATACTCAGTGTTACTATAAAGTGTTTTTGTCGTTTGGCATTTTTTTTCTGCTCGAACAGTCGTGCTTCAACTTCTGTTAGTCGTGCTGCTTCTAGTGCTTGTTGCACTTCGATTCGGTCTAATTCTTCACTTTGGGATAAAAACTGATAATCTAGGTCACTTAAACTTTTTCCTCGCGCCCAATTTTGAGCGTCTTTCAATGCTTGTCCCCGCAATAGGCGCGATTTATCTTGTTGTTTTGCCGCCCACCAGGCATCTAAGTTTTGCGAGTAAGGACGTAGTAATCCTAATTTGGTTTCGATCCATTCGCTGTCAAAAACTTTTTGATAAATTCGATTTTTTACTTTCAATAAACCTTGTCTTTTTTCTACCAAGCCACTGAGTAGCAATTCTATTTGTTCTCGACTGTCATCGGTTGGCACTGGCACACCTTGCCAAATCTTCTGGTAAATTCCCAGCCATCTACCCATGCGTTGCTCGTTTCGCAAGATGCGATCGCGGATTGTCTTTAAATGCTCGGGTTCATCTTGCGATTCCCAGTTATTGATGATGTTTTCTGTCACCACCGATTCCACAAAAAATTCCTCGGTTCCCGGTGGGATTTTTAAATCCCGGCTGTGGGATGCGCCCGCTATTCTTACCACTAATTCACATATTTTTTGAGTTAAAAATGGCTGCCCTTCCGTCCAAGCTAAGATTTCTTTGAGAACTGCTTGCGGATTGGCTATGACATTTTCTAACCCTTTCGCTAAGGGTTGCGCTTCTTCTAAGCTAAATCCTGACAAATCAATTGCTTGTCCGATATTAAAAGGTGTCCGATTTTTATCGGCGATTAAATCGCTGGGCGTAGCTACTCCAAAAATTGCGAATGTAATCCGATTGTAGTCGGGATTAATGGCGCGTTGGTTGTAACAATAACGGATCAAAGCAAAAAAGTCATCCACGGGAAAATCTAAACTTAAAATGCTATCAATCTCATCGACAAATATAAAAATTTGATTGGTAGCAAAGGTTTTTAATAAAATTTCTTCAACAAATTGACTCAATCTTTGCAGGAGAGAAACTTCTTCTTGTTCTTTCCACCAAGTTTTTAAATTAACTTTTCCTAACAAATTGAAGCTGCGCCACAAATCCCCAACGATTCCTTTATACCACTGTAAAGGAGTAATATTTTCGCTGCCGATGCGAGTCATGTCGATCGTGCTGCATTGAAATCCTTCTGCTTGCAATCTATGGAAGGTGCGAACGAGAAGGGAAGATTTGCCCATTTGTCGGGAGTTGAGGACGTAGCAAAACTCGCCTCGTTTTAAGGCTTCATAAAGTTCGGAATCGGCTTGTCGCACTACGTATGTAGGCGCATCACTGGCGAGACTGCCACCAATTTGGTATGTTACCTGGGTCATGCGGTTGATGGGTGGGTTGAAAGGTGAAAGTTTATAAAAAGAGGTAGTCCGATCCTTAATTTTTGTCACCCTCCCTACTTAATTATAATCCCTCCTTAAAATTTACGTTTTCAGAGTAGTTTGTTTAAAAATAATATTGACCCAGTAACGAGTGGAAGTTATTTTACAATATAAATCGCATAATGTTATTAATTTATATTAACATTGAAATTAACAGCAAACAAGGAGAATCAATATGCTCGTTCAAGAACAACCGACCCAGTATAAACAAATGACCCTAGACGAGTTTCTGGACTGGTATCCAGAGGGTGAAGGTCGCTTTGAACTACATGATGGAACTGTTATAGAAATCCAAGCAACTGGAACTCGCGAACAAGTAGGGGGCTTCCTCGCCCTTGAAGTGGGAGTAGAAATTAAACGTTTGGCTTTGCCCTATTTCATTCCCAGACAAGGAATTATTAAGGCTATTGATTCTGATAAGTCTGGCTACAGCCCAGATGTGATGGTATTAGATTGGCAACAAATCGAAACGGAACCAATGTGGAAAAAGCGCTCGACTATTACCAGAGGTGAAAATATCCGTTTAGTCATCGAAATCGTGAGTACGAATTGGCAAAATGACTACTTCATAAAGTTGGCAGAATATGAAAAATTGGCAATTCCTGAATACTGGATTGTCGATTATTTAGGTTTAGGTGGCAGAAGATATATTGGCAACCCCAAGCAACCAACTATTTCCGTAAACCAATTGGTTGATGGTGAGTATGTAGTTAATCAGTTTAGAGGTGATGAGATGTTGCGATCGCTCGCTTTCCCGGATTTAAACTTAACGGCAGAACAGATTTTTCAGGTGGGGCAATAACTAAATAAAGTTGTGCGAACCAAAATAGAGGCGGTACAACTCGCAGCTTAGCGTACAGCGGTTGTTATCGATATAAATCAGCCCCATACTAAATAATTTAGAAGCCACTATCGGATCTAATTCCACTCCGTGTTCCGATTTTACCACTTGTTTAAGTGCAACCCCAAGTTCGGGATACTCTTGCAATGTTGCCCAAAAACTCCGCAAGTAATCTTTATAAATTCCCGCTATTGTGGGAGCTTCTTGTAGTAGCTGATCTAGGGTTACATTGTTTTGACAGAGGTGGTAAAGAGCTAGCCGCACCAGATAAGGATGTCCCCCCACCATTGCCATGAGTCGATCGGCATCGGGGCTATCTGTCCAATCCAGTCCGTGACGCTGGGCTAAAGCAAGTATCTGCTCTTCTGTAAAATAGGGCAATTGCAGCGGTAAACCGACATTAAAAGGCGATTCAGTGAGCTTTAAAGGAATATAAATTTCTGTGGAGTGAAGAACGATTAACCGCAGTTTTCCCAAAGTTGCAATCCGCTTTGCTTCTTCATGCCAGCTTCGCAGCAGCGGCAAAAATTCTCGGGCAATTTTTGGATACTCAAAAATTCTATTTACTTCATTTAAAGCTAACACAAGAGGGGTACTCATTTCTGCTAAAATATATTGTTGCAAATAGATGGTGCAGCTTACTTTGCTACCCATGTCTTCATCCCAATAATCATCTAATAGAGGTGGTAATTCTAGGTGACGGCTGATGTTGGCACAAAACCAGCGTAAAAATTTATCGATATTGGCTAAGACAGCTTCCTCGGCTTGCTGAAAATCTAAACTTACAGTTCGATAGTCAAGAGAAGTCGCGCGCTCTAAAATCCGTAGCAGAAGGGAACTTTTTCCCATCTTCCTGGGAGCTTTAATCCGCAGCACACTTCCGGCTTTAGTAATCTCTCGATAGGCGAGTTCTTCAATTAGCGGGTGAGGGATATAAAATGGCGAATCTAGGGGCACGGGAGAGCCGGGAAATTCTAAAGGTGTTGCTAGGCATTTGCTGCGGGTGAATGCTTCAATTAATTCTCGTTCCTCTGTAGTCAGGGAACGTGATTCTACACAAGAGCGAAAATTTGATTTGCTAATAGATGTCTGCAAGATTTGAGAGAGAGATTGCCACAAGGATGAGGCGATGTTTCTCAGGTAATGCTCTCCGTAATGAGAGGCAGATGCGATACTTGTATAAGTCTTTCCTTCCCAAACTTGGCGGAGTATGATTTCTTGTACGGGATATAAATCTTTTTGTAATCGCACACGAGTTAGCTGTAGTACCTCATCTATCGTCATAACTGGCAATAACCATATAAGTGTATCGTTGATATTATCACTTATGATTGAGTGTAAAGCTCCGAGCGATCGCCTATTGGATTGCGACACGATCCTGTAGCGACATTGTTCGTGGGGTAATTGGTCAAATTGGTTAAATCTCCCCCGAAGAGTATCACTATCA
This sequence comes from Microcoleus sp. Pol14D4, assembly GCF_036701245.1. Taxonomy (NCBI): domain Bacteria; kingdom Bacillati; phylum Cyanobacteriota; class Cyanophyceae; order Oscillatoriales; family Microcoleaceae; genus Microcoleus; species Microcoleus sp. Pol14D4. The sequence goes on along the minus strand of NZ_JAUBQM010000044.1, from coordinate 42,882 downwards.
ATAAAGAATTCCCTCGCGGGGAGGGGGCGGGTGTATTTAACCTGCCTGCACTCTTCAAGGGTACAAGAGTAAACCCACCTCTACAGGTTTTTGATAAAGCTTCTCTTCATTAAGTTAAATCCGTGAAATCCGTTAAATCAGGTGATTACCCCGTTGCGTGACCGATCGCTGAGTGCTATAACCTAATTTCAATGGGCGCTGGCGCTCCTACTGGAAAGGGATTTGCGCTCAGTTTTTCTCGCTAGCTGGCGAAAATGTCATGCCGGTGTCACAGTTGGTAGTGAAGGCAGAATTAATAATGTGACAGTTGACTTTGCTAAAGCTGAGTCGATTGATGTTACTTTAATTAACAGTAGTTTCATCTTGCTGCATCTACTCATCACAAGTGTTAAGTCCGAAACTCTAATTCTTATTTTTCTGCCAGCCGTTTTTAAAATTATCCTGTAACCAGCTTTTAAAAAAAATTAGCAAATAACCGAGTTAATTTGATGCAAATGGTTGATGAAATGTTTTCAAACTATTTTATTCCTCACGGTCATTGCTACTTGTGGAAGCCGGGATTAGTGGGGCTACACGTTTTGTCCGATGGTTTGATAGCTGTCGCTTATTTTTTGATACCGATCGCGCTGATTTATATTGTCAAAAAGCGGCAAGACTTGCCTTTTGACTGGGTTTTTATGCTGTTTGGCTCTTTTATAATCTGCTGCGGGATTACCCATATTATGGAAATATGGACGCTGTGGCATCCTAATTATTGGTTCTCTGGTTTTCTTAAAGGGATTACAGCGCTGATTTCGCTATCTACAGCCGCAGTGCTAGTGGAACTAATCCCAAAAATCTTGGCTATCCCCAGTCCAGATCAATTAGCGGTGGCAAATTTGGCTTTACAAAAAGAAATTGGCGAGCGCAAACAAGCTCAAGAAGCACTCTCGGAATTAATGCTAGAATTGGAAAAACGGGTGATGGAGAGGACGATCGCTTTAGAATCCACCAATGAACTTTTGCTACAGGAAAATCGCGATCGCTCTTTGGCTGAAAATTTATTGCGGCAGTCGGAAGCTAAACTGCTAGAACAAACTCAGCATTTAGAGAACGCTCTGCAACAACTTAAAGGCGCTCAAACTCAACTCGTGCAAACTGAAAAAATGTCCTCTTTGGGTCAAATGGTAGCTGGCATTGCCCACGAAATAAATAACCCTGTCAACTTCATTTATGGCAATCTGATTCCGGCGGAGGAATACATTAAAGAGATTGTGGCATTGATTAAGGTTTATCAAATTTATTACCCCACTCCTGCGCCGGAAATTGCAGACAAGATTCACACTATCGAACTCGATTTTATTTTAAAAGACTTGCAAAAACTTTTTGGTTCGCTCAAAATTGGAGCAGAGCGAATTAGGGAGATTGTTAAATCTTTACGGACTTTCTCCCGACTAGACGAAGCTGACATGAAAAAGGTAAATATCCATGAAGGTCTCGATAGCACTTTAATGATTTTGCAGCACCGCTTGAAAGAACAACCAAACCGTCCTCCTATCCAAGTGATTAAAGAGTATGGAGATTTGCCACTATTAGAATGCTACGCGGGGCAGCTTAACCAAGTATTTATGAATATTTGTTCTAATGCTATTGATGCTTTAGAACAGATTGTACACCAGGGATATGCGACCAACGGCTATTGGGAAAATAATTGCTGTGACCACTTACAAAACATTTCTTGCCCACTGCTAAAAATTCGCATCCGCACTCTTTTAGTTGATGGCAAGTGGGTGCAGATTCACATTGCTGATAATGGCACTGGCATAGATTATGATGCGATCGCTAAAATTTACGATCCATTTTATACAACAAAACCTATCGGTGCTGGTACCGGGCTGGGTTTGGCGATTTCTTATCAGATTATTCAAGCCCATGAAGGTTATTTGCGTTGCACTTCCGAGGTTGGGAGAGGTACTGAGTTTATCATTGAAATTCCTTTGCGATCGCAATTTAGCGAGCGCCACCTAGTGGAGAAGCAAGCTGTTATGAACAAGCTGGGTTGAGGCGTTAATAAATAATGCTGAATCCAGCTACAATTTTCGGTTTCTTTTATTTTTTGCCTAACTTAACCATCATCAAATCCATATTATCTACCAATAACAAGTATTATGTGGGAAGCACTCAAAAATATCTTTTCCCCAACTCAGTATATGCCTCACGGTCATTGCTATCTTTGGCAAACGCCTTTAGTCTGGCTGCACGTAACTGGGGACTTTTTAATCGCGATCGCCTACTATTCAATTCCGGCGATGCTAATTTATTTTATTTTCAAGCGGCGCGATGTTCCTTTTTTAAGAATATTTGCTTTATTTGGTGCATTTATTATTCTGTGCGGCACGGGTCACTTGCTAGACATTTGGACGTTGTGGCATTCCGCTTATTGGCTGTCGGGGATTGAAAAAGGAATTACTGCACTGGTTTCCTGCTTCACCGCCGCCTCGATGGTAACACTATTGCCCCAGTTTTTGTCTTTAAAAACACCCCAAGAATTAGAGGTCATAAATCGCAAGTTGCAGACTGAGATTGGGGTGCGTGAAGATGCTGAATTAGCGTTGCGCCACGCTTATGATGATTTAGAAATTAAAGTCCAAGAGCGTACCGTACAGTTGACAGAAATTAATGGTTATTTAGAAGCAGAAATAAGAGAAAGAATAGCCGCTGAATCTGCTTTGCGCGAACGAGAAACTAGGTTAACTGAACAACAAAATGGTTTGCTAGAATTAGCAAAAAATTCTAGTATATACGAGGGAAATATCGGCGAGGCGTTGAGAGAGATTACGCAAATGGCAACCCGTACTCTGAATGTTGAGCGGGCAAGTATTTGGTTTTATCGGGAAGATAGAGCCGCAATGTGCTGTGCGGATCTTTACGAACTGACGCCCAATAAACACAGCGCGGGTGCAGAAATGAAAGTTGCTGACTATCCTAGCTATTTCCAAGCTTTGAATAAAGAACAGGCGATCGCAGCGGTTGATGCCAAAACCGATCCCCGCACCCTAGAATTTAGCGAATCTTATTTGAAGCCTTTAAACATCTCGTCGATGCTAGATGTTCCTATTACCCATAAAGGGCAAATTGCGGGTGTAATTTGTTTAGAACATCTAGGAACGACCAGGAATTGGACGCTCGACGAACAAAGCTTTGCTAGCTATGTGGCGCAGATCGCAGCTTTAGCAATGGAAGCTCGCGATCGCAAGCAAGCCGAGTTAAACTTGCGTTCTGTCACCGAACGCTTGCAATATTTGCTGGCGACTACTCCGGCGGTGATTTTTAGCTGCCAATTAGGGGGAAATTATGATGTAACATTTGTCAGCGATAATGTTGTTTCAATGATTGGTTACGAAGCGCGAGAATTGGTTGATGGTTCCCTTGATTGGCATAGCCTGGTTCATCCAGAAGATCGAGAGATTGTTGATACTTCATTCGCTCAGATATTGGAAAAAGAATCGATTTCCTACGAATACCGCGAACGGCACAAAGACGGTGGTTATCGCTGGATATACGATGAGGTTAAGTTAGTCAAAGATGCTGCTGGTATACCTGTGGAGTGCGTTGGTTATGGAGTAGATATTACTTCTCGCAAACAGGCGGAACTAGCCTTGCAGCAGCAAGTAAAAAGGGAGCGGCTCGTTAATTCCATTCAAGAGCGAATTCGTTCGTCTCTTAACCTAGAAGAAGTAATGACAATGGCTGTTGAAGAAGTCCGGCAGTTTTTGTCAACTGATAGAACAGTTATTTACCGCTTTAATCCAGATTGGAGTGGATTTATAGCCGTCGAGTCTGTAGCTGTCGGTACGATGTCGATTTTGGGAATAGACATTAATGACCCTTGTTTTCGAGAAGGCTACGTCTCTGTTTACCAGCAGGGACACCTGCGCGCGATCGACAATATTTATACGTCAGGTCTTTCAGAGTGCCACGTTAATTTACTGAGCGATTTGGAAATTAAAGCTAACCTCGTGGTTCCCATTTTGCAAGGTGAAAAACTATGGGGGCTACTAATTGCTCATCACTGCCGCAGTTACAGGCATTGGACCTCTTCTGAGATAGAATCTCTGCAGCAAATTTCCGTGCAGCTAGCAATTGCCCTCCAGCAATCCACCCTTTTTGAACAAGCCAAAACAGAACTTGCTGAACGTAAATTAGCAGAAAAAGCATTACAAAAAGCTGTCGTAGCTGCTGATACAGCTAACCGCGCCAAGAGCGAATTCCTTTCTTCTATGAGCCATGAATTGCGGACTCCTCTGAATGCCATTCTCGGATTTAGTCAGGTGATGGTGCGCGATTCATCTCTCAACAATCTACACCAGCAGCACCTAGAAATTATTAATCGTGCCGGTGAACACTTGCTTGCCCTAATTAATGACATTTTGGAAATGTCCAAAATTGAAGCCGGTCGAAGTCAGCTTAATGAAAGCAGTTTTAATTTAATGCGCTTGCTAAAAACCTTAGAAGAAATGTTTCGATTAAAAGCTAAATCTAAGAAATTGCAGCTAAATTTGGAAGTGGGTGACGGCGTACCACACTTTGTTACTGGAGATGAAGGTAAATTGCGGCAAATTTTGATTAATCTTGTAGGAAATGCCATCAAGTTTACAGAGAGGGGTAGCGTTACTTTGCGAGTGAAAAAGAAAGTCCAAGAAAGTTTGGGGGCTAAAACGGCAGAGTTTTCGGACACACAAACAAAACTTGCCGACGCGGGTTCTGAACATTCCGAAAGCTTAGCGGTTGAAACCACAGCTATACAAAGAAAACCCGGATGGTGCACTGGTTTTAATCAGTCCGAAAGCTTGGCAGACTGTGATTGTGTAGGCACGAATGACTTTCACCCGGAATTGTTACGCCTTCAGTTTGAAATTGAAGATACGGGTCTTGGCATTGCTGCAGAAGAAATGAATAAGTTATTTGAACCATTTGAGCAAACAAAAACAGGTCAAAAGTCTCAACAGGGGACTGGATTAGGTTTACCAATTAGCCGCAAATTTGTACAAATGATGGGAGGAGATATTACTGTCAGCAGTACACCTGAGTTGGGAAGTAAGTTTGCGTTTGATATTCACATCAGCCTTGCCACTCCCAGCGAGATTAAAATCCTTAAACCGCAGAAAAAAGTAATTGGTTTAGCACCGAATCAACCAGAATACCGGATTTTGGTTGTAGACGATCGCGCCGATAACTGCCTAGTAATAGAGAGATTATTGTCACCACTAGGCATCATCGTGCGAGCAGCTAGAGATGGTGAAGAAGCTATTGCTGTATGGGAGGATTGGCAACCGCACCTGATCTGGATGGATATGCAGATGCCTGTCATGGACGGCTATGAAGCCACCAGAAAAATTAAAGCTCATCCTCTCGGAAAACAAACTGTAATAGTTGCTCTTACTGCTAGCGCTTTTGAAGAGGAACGACAAACTATTTTAGGAGCAGGCTGCGATGATTTCATGCGTAAACCCTTCGATGCAAAGATATTATTTGCGAAAATGGAAGAACTTTTAGGAGTGCGTTACATTTATGAGGAATCTGTTGATGCACCACAAGAAAATGAAATCAAAATTAGCGGAGGGACTAGCAATCAATCGGTAGAGTCACAACTAGGTCAAATGCCTATTGAGTGGGTAGAAAAGATATCTCATGCTGCTCATGAATGTTGCGACGATAAAATTCTCAAGTTGATTGAGGAAATGCCGAGCGAATTTGATTTGGCAGCACAATATTTAACTACTTTGGTGCAGGATTTCCTATTTGACGACATTATAGATATAGCGCAGTCAGCAGTTGCAACGGTGTGAAAACACCTGTTTTCAACTAATCTAAAGTTAGGAGGCTATTTCATTTAAAAAAGACCTAACATTAAGCCGCAATAGCGTCTCCTTGCAATCTTTTTTTTAGGAGAGCAAATCGAAATTTATACTGCTTCCTGTTTTTGAGGTAAACTTCTTAAGTGTTAATATCTTTTATCTTGACAAACTACCGTGAGTGATCGCATGGACAGCCATCAATATCCTACAATCCAAGCCAACATTTTAGTAGTTGATGATAAGCCCGATAATGTGCGGCTTTTATCTACAATCTTGACCGAACAAGGGTATCAGGTTCGTAAAGCGCTGAACGGACAAAGGGCGATCGCTACAGTGCAAGAGTTTCCGCCGACCCTAATTTTGCTGGACGTGATGATGCCAGATATGAATGGATATGAGGTATGTGCAAATTTGAAAGCTTCACCAAAAACCAGTTCCATTCCCGTGATTTTCTTAAGCGCCTTAGATGACGTTGTAGATAAGGTGAAAGCCTTTGATGTGGGAGCAGTTGACTATATTACTAAACCTTTTCACGGTAAAGAAGTATTGGCACGAGTGGCAAATCAGTTAACTATTCAAACTCAACAACAGTTACTTCAACAGCAAACGAAGCAATTCCAAGAACTTGTCGATCGTTTGCAAAATGAAATTAAAGAGCGGCAGGGGGTGGAGCTAGCTTTACGGCTTGCTCAAACAAAGTCGGATCATTTATTGCTGAATATTTTACCAGCAGCGATTGTTGAAAATTTGAAAAAGGGCGAGGGTTCTCCTGCCCAGAGGTTTGATTCAGCAACAGTTCTTTTTGCCGATATTGTCGATTTTACGTCTATTGCTGCTAGAATGTTACCTCTAGAATTGGTAAATGTATTGAACCAAATTTTTTCCAGGTTTGACCAACTAACTGAAAAACACGGTTTGGAAAAAATTAAAACCATTGGAGATGCTTATATGGTAGCGGGGGGGTTGCCGGTGCCGAGGGCAGATCATGCAGAAGCGATCGCGAATATGGCCTTGGATATGCAGGAAGCGATCGCTGATTTTCAAAATGACAGAGGCGAACCATTTCAAATTCGGATTGGCATTCATACAGGGCCAGTAGTTGCTGGCGTAATTGGCACTAAAAAATTTATCTATGACTTGTGGGGAGATACTGTTAATGTTGCTTCTCGGATGGAATGTCAAGGATTACCGGGATATATTCAAGTTACTACGGCTATTTACGAACTGTTAAAAGATCGGTATTTATTGGAGGAAAGAGGTGCGATTACGATTAAAGGAAAAGGAGAGATGAGCGTCTATTGGCTAAAAGGTAAACAAGATAATCCAGCGGTAGAAACCGATGCTTGTCAAACGAAGTCCACTCCTAGCGAACTAATAGATTACCCAAATACCCCACTTATTTAAGAAGTTGGGCATCTAACCTAGGATCTATAAATAAACGTCGAGCTAATTCTTAAAAAATGAAAATAACTTGCAGTTTCCAATTTGTATTTTCCCGGACGATTTCAATGCGATCGATAAATTCTCGAAAGTAAAACCTGCGTTCTGATTCTGATAAATCGAGCCAAAATTGCGGCAGGGAAACAGTTTGGGCAGTTTCTCGCAAATTTACTGGGGGTAGTTGCGCTAATTTGCTTTGCAGTTCGGCAATTTCGGTGCGGATTTTGTAGGCTCTAAACTCTGCCGTTTCCGTGTCTAATATGCCCCTGTCAATCAGGGCGGGAAGTTGCTCTATAATTTCTTGTTTCGATGCGATCGCCCTGACAATTCCTGCTTTAATTCCATTCATATTCGGCATTTGCAACCCAGCAACAGCATCGGGTAAATCCCGACAAATACCGGCGATGGTTAATTGCAATACTTCATCGTAGGAAAGGCCGCTACATTTAGGTTGTTTTGGACAGTTAATCGGTCGCAAATAAAGGTATTCTTTTTCTTGGCGGTAGGAGGTGACTTTGGCAACTGTCATGGGCGATTTGCATTCTGCACAAATTGCTAAACCGGCGAGGGAACGTGGGGCGCTAGCGCTGCGAGGAGAAAGGCAGCGGTTGCGGCGCAGTAACCTGTCTATTTGGGCGGCTTCTTCTCTGGAAATAATCGGGACGTGGGTGTTAGAAATTACTTGGCTGCTTTGATATTCCAAATCGCCTCGGTAGGCGGGATTTGTCAGCCAGCGGCGGCCGGTGCTTACAGAGATTTTTTTGTTGTATTTCTTGGCTAAATACCGCACGGAACCTCGCAAGGAACCGTAAATTAAAAAGTGTTCAAAAAAGTCTTTGACGGTGGGGGCGGTGGTTTTATCGATCGTATAACAATCTTTGCCGCGCCGGTAGCCGTAGGGAGCCTTACCCGGTGGAATCCGGGACTTGATGCGGTTGCGGGCGTGTCCTTTGCGAATACTCCGGCTGTGTTGGCTGCGCTGGATTTCTGCAAGAATGTGCAGCAAGTTTTTGCGGTTTCGCGGTTCTGTTTCTGCTTGTACGATGATTTCGACGCCGAGGTTTTCGAGTTTGGCGAGGTGCGAACACACTTGCTGTACGGTGTCGCCGAGTTCTTCAAAACGCTGAATTAACAGGTATTTGACTGGTTCTGTTTCGCAGTCTTTTAGGAGTTGTTGCAGTTGTTGTCGCCCTCCTAAGTCTTGATAGGTGCGATCGACTTCTTGACCCCAAATTTCCGGTGCGGGTGCTGTTTCGAGTAGCGGTTCGGTGTAAGAATAAGCGATGATTTTCATCTGTTACTCGCTGAGTTCGATGATGTTGCCGTCGGGATCTTGGGTAAATAATGCCGATCGACCTGACGCGCTCATTTGAAACTGGCAATTGTGAGCGATTAACTGCTGTTTGGCTGCCTCTAAGTTAGCAACAGAAAACGCTAGATGTCGGTTGCGTCCCCATTTGGCATGGTCTACGGCATCTGGGATAATTGTTGCACCTAAAATTAGGTGGAGCTGGAAGTCTCCGATTTGATACCAGATTCCGGGAAATTTTAAGTCTCGATCGATTTTTTGCAGTCTTAGTACGGTGCTGTAAAAGTGTTGGGATTTTTCTAGGTTGGAGATGAGTAGGGCGCTGTGGAGGGAGTTAGTAATTTGCATTTTTTTGAGTATTTATTTTTTTATTGTAACTGCTGATGGAGGCAGATGAGCGCTGATGAACGCAGATTTTTTGATGTTGGTTGAGTTTTTGATATGATAACATTGTGAGTCGCTCTTAATATATCCATTATCAAGTCTTGTAACAAAAAACTGCCCGCTGGGAGTGTTTTTAACAATGGTTTCTCAAAAAAGTGCGATCGTCTCCAGATCGGGCAAATTCCGTCTCCGCAATGTCTTAGTAGTTCCCTTTGTTCTCCAAATTTTGGCTGCTGTTGGCTGCGTTGGCTATCTCTCTTACAGAAATGGAGAGCAGATAGTCAACGATATTGTTAGTCAGTTGCGGCACGAAGTGAGTGCGAGAGTTTACGAACGTGTTCAAACCTATCTGGAAGCTCCGCCATTGGTGAATCAGATCAATCAGGATGCTGTACCTTTGGGGGTGTTGAACTTTGACGATTTGGAGCAAGCACGACCCTATTTTTGGAAACAAGTTCTGCAATTTAATTCGATCGGTCACGCGGGAATTGCCAACGAAAAAGGTCAGTACCTGCGTGTGGGTTGGGTAAATCGGCTGGTTGGACTTGAACAACCTAAGCTTGCCCAGCAACTGATTCCGGGGGGCGGCGACTTGATATATTACAACCTTGACGATAATGGAAACCCGACAACAATCGACAAAAACACGCCCAATTATGACGTTCGCACGCGCCCTTTTTACAGAGTAGCTGTTGAGAAGAAACAGGCAGCTTGGAGTGAAGTTTATATTAATTTTGGTTACGGTACGCTGCAAATTAATGCGAGTCTACCCTATTATGATGGCGAAGGGAAACTAATTGGCGTGCTGACTTGCCAGATGGGACTCGATCAAATTCGTCACTTCCTGCAAACCTTAAGAGTGGGTAATTCCGGTCAAGTATTTATCATTGAACCCCAGGGTGAATTAATAGCCACCTCGCTTAAAGAACAGCCTCTGTCGGTGGGAAAAGGCAAAGATAAAAAGCGGATAAAAGCACAGGAAAGCAGCAATCCATTGATGCGTAAAAGTGTGGTTTATCTGTTCGATCGCTTCAAGCGTTTGGAAGACATCCATCAAACTGTTCAACTTGACTTTAAGCTAAACGGTGAGCGGCAATTTATCCAAGTTTCTCCGCTAACTGACAAGTACGGTCTCAATTGGCTGATTGTAGTAGTAGTTCCTGAAGCCGACTTTATGGCGCAAATTTATGCTAACACTCGCCAGACAATTTTGCTCTGTATGGTGGCTTTAATTGTCTCTGTTGGAGTGGGTATTTTCACCGCTAGCTGGATTACTCGCCCCCTGAATCAAATTGCTCGAGCTTCAGAATATCTAGCAGGTGGCGCTCTTAACCAGAACGTTGATTCCAGTCGAATTTGGGAAATTGAAACCTTAAGAAATTCCTTTAACAGCATGGCGAGACAACAGCAAGAATCCTTTGAAACGCTAGAAGATAAAGTCAAAGAACGTACCTCTGAACTCGCCACAGCCACTAAACAAATTGCCACTCTCAACCAGCGCCTGAAAGCGGAAAACCTCCGCATGAGCTCCGAACTCGATATGCTCAAACAAATGCAGCAGTTGATTCTGCCAAAACCTGCTGAACTCGCAGCGATTGAAAATTTAGATATTGCCGGATTTATGGAGCCAGCCTCGGAAGTAGGCGGTGATTACTACGACGTACTTTGTACTAACGGGGTTGTCACGATTTGCATTGGTGATGTCACCGGACACGGATTAGAAAGCGGCATTTTGATGGTGATGACTCAAGCTGCTGTCCGCACTCTTCAGGAAATGCAAGAATCCGATCCGGTGCGTTTTTTAGATACCCTCAACCGCACTATTTATAAAAATGTCCAGCGCATGAACTCCGACAAAAATATGACCCTAGCTTTGCTCAACTACGCCGATAGCACAATTAGTATCAGCGGTCAACACGAGGAAACTCTAGTGGTCAGGAAAGGTGGTCAAATCCAGCGGATAGACACCATAGATTTAGGATTTCCGCTCGCCTTAGATGAGGATATTTCTGATTGGATTAGCCATGTTTTAGTAGACTTAGAGCCGGGGGACGGCGTGGTGCTTTATACTGACGGCATCCCCGAAGCTAGAAACATACACAAAAAATTCTACGGTATCGAAAGACTCTGTGAAGTGGTTTCTCAAAACTGGCATTTGAGCGCCGAACAAATCAAGGAAGCCACCATCGCTGATTTGCGAAAATTTATTGGAGAACAAAAGGTATTTGATGACATTACTTTGCTAGTATTGAAGCAACAGGGAAATATTGTGCATAATTTATGATTGACGGTCGTCAACCCGGTTTCTACCAGGGGTCTTGGATTTAGTAATCAAGCATCGAAGCAGAAACAAGATTTCGAGTTCCGCGCCTGTAAGTTATAATAATTTACAGCGAGGAAGTCAAACAACTTTGCGCTTCCAGATTCAGAAGTATAAATTATGAAACCACAAATAAATTTAGCACCATCTAAATCTCCAGAAGAACTCCATAACCAGCTCCAGGAGTTGAGCGAAAAGCTTGAGGAAGTAGAGGATGAAAAAAACAGCTATGAAACCTTAGTAGAAATTATCACGCAACACTCCACGGATCTGGAAAACCAGATCCGTCATAAAAACCGAGAGATGCAGACTTACATCGAGCAGGTAAAAAAGGTTATAGATGCAGCTATTGCTGTAAAAAACAATAGTTTTCAACCCGATATATTGTCAGATGTGGCAGCGCGCAGTGATGCACTGGGAGAACTGGCACAGGTATTCTCGCATATGGTGCAAACGGTGAAAGCGCGGGAACAAGAATTAGAGAAACTTTTACAGGCTTACGGACGTTTTGTTCCCGATGAATTTCTCCAATTTCTCGGCAAGCAGAGCATGGTTGATTTCCAGCTTGGAGATCACGTGAGCAAAGAGATGGCAATTATGTTTTCCGATATGCGTTCGTTCACCACGATGGCGGAGCAAATGACTCCTCAAGAAAACTTTGACTTCATCAATAACTATTTACAGCAAATTAGTCCCGAAATTCGCAAGCACAACGGTTTTATTGTCAAGTATATTGGAGATGGAGTCATGGCAGTTTTTCCTGATGGCGTGGATGATGCTATTCAGGCAGGAATTGTGAAATTGGAGCAGTTGCACAAATACAATCAAAGCCGTAAAATAAATGGGGATATACCGCTGAAGATTGGCATTGGTATCCATGTGGGTGATACGATGGTTGGGATTATTGGAGACGCGAATCGGATGCAAGCAGATGCGCTCTCAGATCATGTCAATCTCACCGCTCGTCTGGAAGGTTTGACTAAGTATTATGGCGTATCTTTATTAATTTCTGGAGATGTGGTACAACGTTTGAGTCAACCTGAAAAGTATCATATCCGTTTTTTGGATCGGGCTATTGTCAAAGGTAGACAAGAAGCCATTACAGTTTGTGAGGTGTTAGATGTTGAAGTAGAACCAGTGCGATCGCTCAAAATTCAAACTTTGCCTATATTTGAGGAGGGACTCCAAGAATATTGTCAGGGAAATTTTGCTAAGGCCATAGTTTGTTTTGAACAGATAGTAGCCCTAAATCCAGATGACAAGCCCAGTCAACTTTACCTACAACGCCTCCAATCGCTGTTAAGAAATAGTATTCCTGCTAACTGGAATGGCGTGTGGAAATTCACCAAAAAGTGAGCTTAATACATCAATTGGAGCGAGAAAAATCATGACATCTGGAAGCTTAAAAACAATGACACAAATCTTTGGAGAATTCATTGAAGAATTTCCTCCTGAACACGACTCCCTAGAACTTACATTTACTCCGAGTTCTCGCCCCATTAAACAGCGCTGGCGCAACAACAGGCTTTCAGCTCATTTTGTAGCCGATTATTTGTCTAGCTTTCTACCGGTGGATGAGGAGGATGCTAGCAGCGAGAAACGGATCAAAGAAAGCAAGGGAGCTGTCAGCTACGTCGCCAACGAACTCCTAGAAAATGCGATAAAATTTAATAAAGATGATATCAATTACAAAGTCAAATTTGGCATACACTTTATTGGGGAAACAGAGGTAATAGCGGTAATTTTTGCCAGTAATAGTGTCAATCCAGAAGGGGCGAATAAGTTGAAGGAGTTTATTGAAGAAATTATGGATTCCGATCCAAATGAACTTTATTTGCAGCAGCTTGAAAAAAATGCGGAATCCGAAAGCGATACCTCGGGATTGGGCTTGCTGACGATGATTAATGACTATTCAGCTAAGATAGGTTGGAAATTCGAGCCCCGGCCAGATAGTGATACCATCATTGTTACGACTGTTGTTCAAATTAGGGTCTAGTTGCTAGCATTTCAATATTTACTATCTTGTGCGATCGCAATATTTTAGTCAGGAAACAAAATCACAATGGGCATTCATGAAATTAAAGGTGAAGATTACACCATTCAGTACGATCCAGAATCAGTCACTGTCACTTTCCAAGGCGAACTCAGCTTGAGCGGCCCGGCAGAGTATGCACCAATAGCCCAATTGTTAGATGAGGTCGCTAATGGCGAACCGCCTACTATTACCTTGAGCCTAAAACAATTGGAATTTGTTAACAGTTCTGGTATCAGTATGCTGTCTAAATTTGTGATTAGCGTCAGGAAAAAGAAAACGATTGAACTTGTGGTATTGGGTTCAAATGATATTCCTTGGCAACAGAAATCTCTCAGAAATTTAGAAAAGCTGTTGCCAACTTTGAAGCTCGAATTAGAGTAGGATATGTGTAAATTTTAATTACAGTTAACACAGGCGGGACGCCCGTGCCACACACAGTTAACACAGGCGGGACGCCCGTGCCACACACAGTTAACATAAATAAATTTGGATTTAGTAAATTGCTTAAGTTTGCTGGATCGGGAGTTCAATGATAAACTCGGTTCCCTTGGATGGTTCCGACTCGCACCGGAGCGATCCTCGGTGATTTTCTACTAAGATTTTGTAGACAATAGACAATCCTAAACCGGTACCTTTACCAATTTCCTTGGTGGTGAAAAACTGCTCGAACATTCGCTCTTTTATCTGTGGTGCCATTCCGGTTCCCGTGTCAGCAATCCGCACTCTCACGCGATCGGGCCCAGCTAATTCTGTGGCGATCAAAATTTTTAGCGCAGCATAGGGCTGATTTTGTGATATCTCGTCCAAAGCATCGATCGCGTTGGTAATTAGATTCATAAATACTTGATTTAGCTGTCCTGAATAACATTCTACAGGAGGCAATTTTCCATAATTTTTAATTACTTGAATGTCGCGACGGTCTATTTGAGAATTTAGACGGTTTCGCAAAATTAACACGGTGCTGTCAATGCTGTCGTGCAAATCGCACAAGGTCATGTTACTGTTATCGGTTCGCGAAAAGTTGCCCATAGATTTGACAATTTCGCGAATGCGATTGGAACCCATTTGCATGGAAGAGATAACTTTAGGCAAGTCTTCAACTAGAAAATCAAGATCTATCTCTTCGATTTTAGCTGTGATTTCGGGACAGGGATTGGGATAGCATTCTTGATAGAGACACAGCAGGTGCAGCAAATCTTGAGTATAAATTGCGGCATGGCTCAAGTTGCCGTAAATAAAACTAACTGGGTTATTAATTTCGTGGACGATACTAGCCATTAGCGCCCCCAGCGAAGACATTTTTTCGCTGTGCAGGAGTTGAGCTTGAGTTTGTTTTAGTTCGCATAGTGCGCGATCGAGCTGGGCTGCTTGAGCTTCCGCTTTCGAGGTAGCAGCACAACTTTCTTGATAAAGTTCAACCTGTTTAAGGTCGATTTCAAATTGTTCGATTTCGCTTTCTTGCTGGTATTGACTCACCACGGCATCGAAAGCTTCTAGCAAGTCGCCGCCCGCTGCTTCGATAATGTACAGCAGGTGGGGGTTTTCCAGCATGAGTTCGGCATCGGGAACTTGGACCAATGCTTTTATTCGATCGATATATGCGCGCACTTGTTTGTCTAAATACAGTGGCGGCTCAAAATACATTGCCTTGAGGGTGGCTGAAGGGGGACTACCTAAGTTGATGCTGCTGCCAATATTAATTAAGTCGCGGTGCGATTTTTCCATAAGCTCGATCGCCTCTAACAAATTTCCCCGCAGTTGGGCTTTTTCTAGGTCATTCTCAGAACAAACTAACCTCATGCAAAAAAAAGCCGTTCGTTGGGAAAGCATTCGCTGACGGCCGCTGATATTAATTACCGCAGCACTAATTTTTCTGGCTGTCGTAATTTCTTCCAGATTAAAATAGTTCCTCATTGCCGCCATTGGTGATATACCCGACTCAACTAAATGTCTGTAGCTCGTGCTGACACAAGATTTAAGAGCCATAAGAAAAAAGTGTACAAGACACTAATCAATATATTCTGTATTTTCTAATAAAGTAGTATACTAAAACACAATTATTTTCAATTGGTGGCATATCACAATTTTTATGATTCGGCTTATTGCACACTTTTTCTTAATTATTCAAAAATTTACAAATCAACTTCGCCATAATTTGAGCTTGAGTTTGTGGCAACCCGTGAGTAGAATTGGGAACAATTGCTAACTCTGCCCCCGGTATCTCGTTAGCCTAGGTTTCACACTGCCATAGAGGAATTGTTTCGTCACTATCTGCGGCGATTACTAAGGTACGAATTTGCAATTTGTAAATTTCTTTTTCTACTGTATCAACTGCATCTTCCGGCCGCATCCGGCTCCTTAAAAATGACCTGGCTACTGGTTGAGACATTAACTCCTTGCGCCACCCTGAAATTTGCTGCAATTTCTCACTTTTTCCCGCTAAACTAGCAAAAGGTTTTGCCAACTGCAAGACCCAATCCACGGCTGGGGTTTCCTACAACAGCAGCCCCAAAGCATCGTATTGACCGCAACAACTATCGTCCAGAATTCCCGCTGGCGCTGCTAACACTAAACTGCTAACAGAATTAGGATATTTGAGGGAATATGCAGATGCTACCCAACCGCCAAAAGAATGTCCGATGATGCAGCATGGTTCGATATGTAGTTGTTCTACAACTTGCCGGACAAAATCAACTTCTACAGCTACGTCATAGCCGATTTCTGGTTTGGTGGATTATGCAAAACCTAACATATCTAAACTGATGCACCGAAACTGAGATTGCAATAACTCAATTAATGGCAGCCAGCAAGTCTTTTCTCCAAAGAAACCGTGCAGCATCAATAAGGGTCGGCCGCACCCGATGTCGAGGTAGGCTGCTGTTTGGGTGGTGCTATTGACAAATGTACTTGAATGTGATTTGGTCTTAGAAATGCTTGAGACTGCATGGGGATCGACTCCTGAGATGTAAGAAATCTTTGTAAACAATTGTAACAAAACAGCAGTCCAAAGGTTAAACTTCATTACGGAGTACACACTTAGAAATAGACCGTGATATTCTCTATGATTATTAGAAAATTCTACAAACTCAAAGCAGGAGAACACTTTGAACTCTACTTTAAAACAGTACCCGGCTTGCTCTCTTCGCGAAGATGTCAGTGAGTACGTAGCACACCTACAGCTTCACATGACGTTACAAGCTCGCAACTTGCTCCCTACCATTACCACCGCTAAGGATAGTCGCGAACAACTTTTGCAGCAGACTCAGGCTCATTTTGAGAAACGTGTTTCTCGCCAAGCTATTTAAACAAATTTAACGATCGCCCGCGATCGAACTTTCCCACATTTCAGCATCCCAGAAACCCGGTAGCCTCAAAAATACCGGGTTTCTTTTCGGCTAATTATGCAGGGGGCCCGGTTTTGGGTAATATGCGTTGGGTGTGCTTGAATTTTATTTTTATGCGAATTTCGATTATTGCATTTTTGACTTTGGCGGCGCTGGGTGGCGGTGAATTGGCAGCGCGGGCGATCGATCCGAGTGCCGCACCGACTGAGGCGGAGTTGAGAGAGGGAACCGCAGAGGCGCAGAGGGCGCAGAGAGAGGAGAATGAGGTCATTGGTGACAACTTAACGTCAAACCGACCGTCTCTGTTGTTTGTAGCGAAGTCTAGATCCCCCCTAACCCCCCTTAATAAGCGGGGGACAAGAAATATGCTCAAAGTCCCCCTTATTAACGGGGATTTAGGGGGATCTAGACTCGAGGACAAGCGACATTTGTTATCGGTTCCAGTCTTAAATAGTCACCAATCGGATGAGGTGAACCCAACTGTGCAGGATTTGCCGGCATCCGATGAGATCGTAACTTCTCCAGAAGTACGCGCAGCGCAGCTATCCCCTAGGGAATCGCCCTCACTCAAGTCCAGCCACAATAAAGATTTTACATCTCTGTTAAAAACTCCGGCGACGCTGGCGGCACAAGCCGAAACCCCCGAAGCAGTAAACAGCAACGCCCGACAGCTAGGCGGTACTCTACAAATCAGTCAAGCGGGCAATGCTGAGGGCGTTTACGTTGCAGAGGTGAAAATTCGCTTTGTCAATTCCAGAGGTGAAGCTGTTGATAAAAAAGGGAATCCAATTGAGGGCAGAATTTCGGAAGATTTTATCCGAGGTGAGCTCAAACTCAAGGCGGGGGATAACTACAGCCGGGAAGTTGTACGATCGGATTTACAGCAGTTGCAGCAATTGGGGTTGTTTGACAAAGTGACGGTTTCGATTGAAGAAGTTGGCACGGATGTTAATGTAATCTACAACGTTCAAGAGCGATCGGCTCGCTCTTTTAGCGTGAGTGCCAGTCTTAGTGATGACGTTGGCGTTGCTGTTCCTCTTTCCTATACCGATCGAACTTTCGGCACCAACCCCCAGCGGCTGGCGGTGGAACTTGAACCCAGCCTCCGAGGTATCCAGTACGATGTCGAGTTTGTCAGCCCTTACGTTGCCGCCGAAGACCGTTTGGGATACAGTGTGAGAGCTTTTGGCGATCGCAGAATATCGGAAATTTTCAACAAAGATATTGATTTGACCAACGGGAACCGAGTTCGGGAAATTCGGATTGGGGGAAATCTCAGGTTGACCAGACCTTTGGGCGATTGGCAATCGACTTTGGGACTGAATTATACAAATATCAGTACGCGCGATCGCAACTTAAATATCGCCCGCCGCGACGAACTCGGCAATCCTCTCTCATTCAGCGGCAGCGGCGTTGACGAGTTATACACTGTTTCTTTTGGTGCGGTGCTCGATCGGCGGGACAATCCCTTCAGCCCAATCCGAGGCTCGATTCTCAGCCTCAGCACCGAGCAGTCAATACCTCTGGGGCGAGGAAACATTGTGAGTAACAGGCTGTTAGCGAATTATATACAGTATGTGCCAGTAAGTTTGTTGGGCATCAGCGAGTCCGAAGCCTTGCCCGAAATGCTGGCTTTTAACTTGCAAGCGGGGACGGTAATCGGGGATTTGCCACCAACGGAAGCTTTTCGCCTCGGCGGTCGCAATTCTGTGCGGGGTTACGATGGCGGGGATATTGGCAGCGGCCGGAGTTATTTTTTGGCTTCCGGTGAATATCGGTTTCCTGTGGGTCAGGATGTGGGCGGCGTAATATTTGTTGATTTTGCGTCGGATTTGGGAACGGGAGATAGCGTACTCGGAAAACCGGCGGTAGTCAGGGACAAACCGGGGACGGGGGCAGGTGTTGGCGTGGGTGTGAGGGTGCGATCGCGCTTTGGATTAATTCGCTTAGATGTGGGTGTTAGCGACTCTGGCGATCTCAAATTTATACTCGGTACAAAACAACGATTTTAACAGTAGTACAACAGATCGGTTAAACCGCAATCTTAAACAGATTTTGCGCGACTCAATTGCCGCCAAAGCCGTTGGCAGGGTATCATCAAATCTACCGGCCTCGGCTGGCGGGGTGTCGGTAATTGCTGCTAAGGATTGGGCGAGTTGTCGATCGAAATTGAGTGAAATACAGCACCTCGGTAAGGACACAACAATGTTGTATCCCTACTGTGTTGTAGGCAATTGACAATTGCTATATTTATTTAGGCTCGTAAATGCTTAACGCTTTGGTTTCTTCACATCAACAGTTTTCGGCTTAGCCGCCGGAGTGCGCGGATAAAACTTAAACTTATTGAGCGCAGCACTTGCCGATTTAGCCACACCGCTATCTATATCTCGCAAAGCTTTTTGTAGCAGCGGAATCACTTTTTCCGACTTAATCATTGCTAGTGCTTCCACAGCAGCTTCACGCACCTCCGGGTGAAGATCTTGAGCTAACTTTCCCAAGGTTTCTATTGCTCGCTGACCTTCGGCTCTCAGAGCATTAGCAGCAGCCATTTTACCTAAAGCAGACGCTGCAAACTTGCGGGTTTCTTTGTCCTGACTTTGAACACATCCCATCAACTGCGGTAGGGAATAGCTTGGTGCTTGTCTGGTAATTGGAAGCTGTTGTTCGACTTCTGGTTGATGTAAATCAATTGGTTGTGGTTCCGAAAAATCTGTGTAATTTAACTCTTCTTCAACTTCTGTTTGATTTAACTCACTTGACTGTTCCTGCCAAACTTCTTGTTGTGGTAAATTTTCGCGAAATTCTGTTGAATTTAACTGACTGAATTCCTCTTCCGGGACTTCTTGTGGTTGTACATTACTCTCGTACTGCTCTTGCAAAGACCTGATAGTAGCTTGCATCTGAGCTTCGTGCTCTCTCAACTGCTCGTGAGCCGCTTGCAACTGACTCTCGTATTGCTCTTGCAAAGCCTCCATATTTAACTGCATCTCAACCTCGCGGTTCTCATATTCCTCGGCAATTTGCCTCAAGCGAATTTCGTGTTCATTTTGCAAGCTTTGCAAATGTTGCTCCATCTGAGCTTGATAATTTAGATGCAATTCGTCAGCAACTCTGAGTAAATGATGTTCGTGTTCTGCTTGCAAAGATTGGATATTTTGCTGCATCCTAGCATTGTTAGCGGCTTCTATTTCCTCGCTGATTTGTCGCCGCAGCTCGTGTTCATCTACGCTGGTAAGTGGTTGGAGCTGACTGTCGCGTTCTGCCAAAACTTGTTGGAGCTGACTGTCGCGTTCTGCCCGAACTTGTTGGAGCTGATTTTCGTATTGAGCCGCAACTTGTTGGAGCTGATTTTCGTATTGCGTAGTAACTTGTCTGAGTAAATTTTCGTGTTCGACAGTCGCTTTTCTAAGCTGATTTTCCCGTTCTCCTTGCTGAGATTCGACAGCTTGTTGCACCCGAGACATCTGAGCTAATTCTATTTCCTCACTAATTCTGCGAGTTTGCTGCAAGTATTCTTGCTTTTGCTTCTTTAAGCGCTTTTCCACTAACCAGTAAGCAACTGCTACCCCTGCCAAAAAACCTACGATCGCTCCTATGATACCCACAACTGAGATCCTCCCGACAAAATAGTGATGCTGGACTTTTTACATTTAACCATACAGCCTCCTGTAACCGCCCAGTAGCAACAGCCAGGCTGTCACTGCCAGCCAGTGAACTGCCACCGCAGGCCAGATAGAACCGCTTTGCAGGTATGCGATAGAGCACGCAACTCCCAAAATTGCCGCCAGCAGCAAAAATACTGGATTCATAAAGGTCGATCGACCAACCGGATAAAAAGTCAGCGCGTTCAGCGGGTGGTAAACTACAAAAGTCGCCAAACTGGCGCATCCCCAAAACCACAGCATTAAGCCAGAAGCCTTCTCGAACGGGTGTGGCAGCATTAACACCCGGAACAATAATTCCTCGGTGATGCCCGGACTTAACAAACAGCCAATGAGCACTCCCACAATTGTACGCCGAGAGGTTTGCACGTCTACTTTTAGAAATCCCGACCAAAAACCGACGGAAAGAGCGATTGAAGTGTAAACCAGCGCGAGCATAGCTGCAACCAGCCAATCAGTGAAATCGGGAATAGTTGAAAAAGCCAGGGTAACGCGGCGTATCAAAAATCCCGGCAGCGCGTGAAGCGGAGCTATCCCGAAGGGAATCGCACTAAAATTTAACATAATCAAACTGATCCTTAAAATTTTCAAACAGATGTTAGTAGTAAGTTGAGCCGTTTATTATGCAAAACCAATCATTGCCGCCCGTCAGAGTCCGCGTTTTTGTTTCCGGATTAGTCCAAGGAGTAGGATACCGATATTCAACGAGGAATCAAGCAAAGTATTTCGGCCTGGGCGGCTGGGTAAGAAATCTCCCCGATGGGCGCGTCGAGGCTGTCTTTGAAGGCTCCAAACAAGCTGTGGAAGGAATGATTAGTTGGTGCCGCCGCGGCCCCACCGGTGCTACGGTTAGTGAGTTGGTTTTGGAATACGAAGACCCGGAGGGCGAGCGCACTTTTGAGATCCGCCGATAAAACAATAAAGGAAATAAACTGCGGTTGAAACCGCTACTATACAAACGAAGTCTGCCTAGTCTGCGGCAGGCTTCGCCCAAGCAGACTAAAGAATAAATCCGATAAAAAGCGCGAACTTGGTATTGCCAATTTATCAATGATGAGCAAGTTGACTTAAATTAGCAAACAACTGAGCAACTTTGGTCAAATCTTTATCTCCCGGCGCTATTTCTACGCCGCTAGAAAGGTCAACACCGCTGAAGTTATTGCCGCTCGCCCTATCAATTGCATTTAAAATATTATCGGGTGTTAAACCGCCCGCCAACAGCCAAGGACACTGCGGTCTAAACTCTGATAACATCATCCAGTCGATCGTTTTACCAGTACCGCCCAATTGCTGTGGATGGTAAGCATCCAGCAGTAAAGTATCGACACGAACAGCATAAATAGTCGCCGTCTCTAGAGTTTCAGGAGTCTTAATTCTCAGGGCTTTGATAATTTCAATTCCCGGCAAAAACTCCCGCAGTCGATCGCAATATTCCGCTGTTTCATCTCCGTGTAACTGCACCCCGCTTAAATTTGACTCTGCCGCTACTTGACAGATATTTTCTATTGTGGTGTTGGCAAAAACGCCGATGCGATCGACATTTTCCGGCAACTGCTCGACAATCAGGCGAATTGTTTCTGGGCTGACATAGCGGGGGGAAGCCGGCACACAGATAAACCCTAAAGCCTGGGCTCCCAAACGGGCGATCGCAATTCCTTGGTCTAATTTAGTGATTCCGCAAATTTTAACCCGCACTCTTCCTCCTCGGTTCCGCAGTTGTATCAAAATATCAACGAATTGTTAACTATTAAAACAAATCTTAGTTTAATGCAAACCGCTTTTTATAATCTTGGAAATCAATTTATCTGTGAAATCAGGAGATAAGAACATGATCACCTCATCTTTGCTGTTAGCCGTACAATCTACCGCTCCCTCAACACCCGAGTGGTCGCCACTGGTAGGACTGACAATGATTTTATGTAATTTGCTGGCGATTACGATCGGCTACTACGGCATCTCCAAGCAAAACCGAGGCAAGGGCCCAGCTTTACCCGTTGCACTCCCTGGAATGTTCAAAGGCTTCGGCGTACCAGAATTGCTGGCAACAGCCAGCTTCGGTCACTTGCTCGGAGCCGGAGTAATCTTGGGCTTGGGTAACGCTGGAGTTCTGTAATAAATCAGGGAAAGGCAAAGGCAAGGGGTAGAAAAGATATAATAGAAACTCTTTCTTGCTCTCCTTTCCCAGGAAACTTCATGCAGACAGGTTGGCGAATCGGCTCTTTATTTGGCATCCCCCTACTTATAGATTATTCGTGGTTTATAATTTTAGCCTTAGCAACCCGCGAATACGCCAGCAGTTACCGCGTGTGGGGGCCTGCGCTCTCCTGGAGTGCGGGGTTAGCAATAGCTCTGCTACTGTTTGCTTCCGTGCTGTTGCACGAACTCGGACACAGCTTGGCGGCGATATCGCAAGGCATTAAAGTTAATTCTATTACCTTATTCTTATTTGGCGGGGTAGCTTCGATCGACTCGGAATCAAAAACTCCCGGTCAAGCTTTTCAAGTAGCAATTGCCGGCCCTCTAGTCAGCTTTGCGCTGTTTGTAATCCTCGGTTTGGGTTCTCAAGTTCTTCCCCCGAAAAGTTTGCTAGCAATTGTCACCGAAAGGGTAGCACTAATCAATCTCGTTTTGGGATTATTTAACTTAATTCCCGGTCTGCCTTTGGATGGAGGACAAGTTTTAAAAGCAGCAATTTGGAAAATCACCGGCTCTCGATTTACCGGCGTTCGCTGGGCGGCAAAAACAGGACAAGTTTTAGGTTGGCTGGCTGTTGCTTTGGGTCTGAGTTTATGCTTTTTAGCGCGCGAGTACGGCGGCTTGTGGATTGCGCTGATCGGCTGGTTTGGCATTCGCAATGCCACTGCTTATAGCCAAGTTACTTCGCTGCAAGAAGCCCTGCTCAAAATTAAAGCCAGCGATGCGATGAGTCGCGAGTTTCGAGTTGTAGATGCAGATTTGACTCTGCGAGAATTTGCCGATCGATATTTGTTAGAAGTCAATCCGTTTCCATTTTACATTGCTGCGACCAACGGCCGGGATCTGGGCTTAGTGTCGATCGACGATATCCGCTTCACAGAACGCAGTCAATGGCAAGTTCAGACTTTGCACAACATTTTGAAACCCCTGGGAAAAACCCCCACAGTTTCCGAAAAAGCATCCATCGCAGAAGTAATTAACAGCATGGAAGCGCGTCAACTCCCCCGAATCATCGTCCTCTCGCCGATTGGTTCAGTAGCGGGGACGATCGATCGGGGCGACGTGGTTAAAGTTTTGGCAAAATACCTCAAACCCCAGATTTCAATGGCCGACATCCAGCGCAGCAAAGAAGAAAACAGTTATCCGCAGGGATTGCAGTTAAGTGCGATCGCCAAAACCGCACAGGAAAATTAAAAATTTGGCAATTTAAGATGGGGTGCATTTTTTCAAGGAGAGTTGAAAAAATAATTATCAATATGCCCAAATTTTTTCATCAATTTCATCGTCAGTTGAAGGATAGAGGCTGGAGTTGGAAAAACTTAACTCATTCCTTCCCCTTCCCTGACTTGCAACCTCTTGCTATTATCTGGATTGTCGTGACGGGAACTCTATTAGGAGTGCGGCATTTAGGCGGGTTGCAGCCACTAGAATTAAATGCTTTCGACCTCATGGTGCAGTTGCGCCCCGATCCAGGTGCTGACCCTAGGTTGCTGGTAGTAACAATCACAGATCGGGACATTAATACTATTAAAAAATGGCCAATTTCAGATCGCACTTTAGCAAAAGCGATCGCCCAAATAGCGCGTCTTGAACCCACAGCTATTGGCATAGATATAATTCGCGCGACTCCCTACGAACCGGGGAATGCAGAATTAGCAACTCAACTGAAAAACCCCAAAGTATTTCCCATTACCTTCATCGGCAACTCAGAGTACGATCGAGCTCCGCCACCTCCCAACATACCAAAAGAACGGATAGGAATTAACGATTTAGTCCTCGATCCTGATGGTAAAGTGCGTCGAAATTTGATGTTTGCTGGCGATGGTAAAACGACACATACTTCATTTTCAATGCGGCTAGCTTTTGCCTATTTGGATAGCCAAAAAATAGCTTCTAAATTGACAGAAAAACAAGAAATTCAGGCTGATAAAACAGTATTTTCCAAATTGCGCTCTAACTCAGGAGGTTATCAAAACATTAATGCCCGAGGCTATCAAGTCTTACTCAATTACCGCTCTGCTGAAAATATAGCAAAAACAGTGACACTAACTCAAGTTTTGGAGCAAAAAGTCGATCCTAAATTGGTGAAGGGTAAAATAGTCCTAATAGGCGTTACAGCCATAAGTGTCAACGATTTATATTTCACCCCTTACAGCGCTACTGCAAGCGGAAACCAGCCGATGCCTGGGGTATTAATTCACGCAACAGCTACCAGCCAAATTCTGAGTGCAGTTTTAGACGGCAAAGGGCTATTTTGGTATTGGGACGAATGGCAAGAAATTGTCTGGGTCGCTGTTTGGGGCGCAGTAGGCGGCTGTTTAGCTTGGCGGCTAGAAAAATCGCTGAGTTTGATGGGAAGTGCGATCGCAGCTTGCGGCTCATTATTCGGATTCACCTTTTTCCTATTCATCCAACAGGGGTGGATTCCTCTAATTCCCCCTGCTCTGGCACTTTTAATCACCGCAGCAGTTGCAGTCACCTATAAGTACGAGCAGTCGAGGCAACAGGAAGGGATTGTGATGAAATTATTAGGACAACAAACTTCACCCGCGATCGCAAATGCCCTGTGGAAAGAGCGCGTCCATCTGCTCGAATCAGGGTTATTGCCAGGGCAAAAAGTTACTGCTACCATCATCCTCACCGACTTGCAGGGTTTTAGTACAATCTCCGAAAAACTACCGCCAGAAGTGGTAATGAGTTGGTTAAATGAGTATTTATCAGCAATGGCGCAAGAAGTCCAAGTACATCAAGGCGTGATTAATAAATTTACCGGAGATGGAATGCTGGCAGTATTTGGCGTACCCATTCCGCGCACCACTCCAGAAGAAATTGCGGAAGATGCTCGCCTCGCCGTATCTTGCGCTTTAGCCATCAGTTCCTGCTTGCCACAAATGAATCAAAATTGGAGCGATCGCGGTTTACCGGCCGTAAAAATGCGAGTAGGCATCTTTACAGGGCCTGTTATGGTGGGTAGTCTGGGAGGCGCAACCCGTTTAGAATATGGAGTGATCGGCGACAGCGTAAATATTGCCTCTCGGCTCGAAAGCTGCGAAAAAGATCGGCAAGAGGACACTTGCCGGATATTGATTGCAGAAGAAACCTTGCTGCATCTGGCAGACAAATTTGAGGTAGAATCTTGGGGAGCTTTGCTTTTAAAAGGCAGGGAGCAAAAAGTTAATGTCTACCGGATTTTGGGAAGGAAAAACAAAGAAAAAGAGAGAATCTATCCCTAAAAAATCATAGATTTCATATGAAAAAAACTACTAAGTTTCTCATCAATCTGACATCTGTTGCCTCAATAGTATTGATAGCAACACTTAATGCTTCCCAATTAGCAGTTGTGGGACAGCCGACTCCAAACAACGTAGATGGCGGGCCACCCACTCGATCGGGAGGGCCGCGCTTCATTCAGCCTACTGAAGATCCTCTGACACCGAGCAATCCAGGGCCACCGAGAAGTTCACCGGGACCGACGCGCCGAGCAAGTCAATGCGTCAAGGGTAAGATAAAGCTAACAGCCTTAGTACCACCAAATAAAATCGGACGCACTGTTTCAGAATATCCTCTATTCTTTTTCTACTTACCTCAAACAGACGCGCCACTAGCCGAGTTTGTCCTCCAAGATGAAAACGGAAAACAGATTTATCAAACAACCCTCAAAATTAACAATTCATCAGGAGTCATCGGCGTTAGTATGCCCGCCAATCAAAATGTGTCGCCATTGGAAGCAGGGAAAAATTACCGTTGGTCTGTGGCATTGATTTGTGAGACTGAAGACAGATCTGCAGATGTGTCGGAAACAGGTATTGTGCGTCGAGTTGAACTGAGTGCAGATATCCGCAGTCAATTAGAGAAGGCAGATCCGCGCCAGAAAACCGTTATTTACGCTCAGAATGGGATTTGGCAAGATGCCCTCAGCACTTTAGCTGCCGCTCGTCGCGCTAATCCTAACGATGCAGAATTAGCTGCTGATTGGGAAAGCTTGCTGGATTCAGTGACATTGGGCGAGATTGCCAAAGAGCCGATAGTTGAAATTGAGCAGCAGCCATAGATGAGTTTTCCGATTTTAGATTGGCGATTTTAGCGAGATACCCGACTTCTTCAAGAAGTTAGGTATCTAGTATCTAATATATTTTCCTTCTTCCATCTTCCTTCAATATCTGCTATATCCTGCCATTCCAGATCCGAAAGCGGCTGCACTTCCAAATCAATTTCAAAACAGCGACAAGCGGCTGCACTCAAAACATCAATTACAGTTGCAATCAAATCATTCCCATCTGAAAATAGAGGTAATTTCACAGGAATTAATTCCTCCCCAAACACTTGAGAAAACAATTTAACATCTGGCTGCAAACGCATCGAACCGTGCTGCAAAATAGCATCACCCCGTCGCAATTGGGCGCTACCAATTAACTTGCAGCCATCAAGTGTAATTAAATCCGCACCAGTCGCAGTACCAAAACAATTCGGATTGTGGATGTAACCCCTTCCAGCTTCCCCGTATTGCAAATCCAAACCCATCGCCCTCCAACCCTCAATCAAAAACTCGCAAATAGTCTGATAAGCTTTGATACGGCTGCTTCCAAATCCCGACGCCACAACTGCATAAGTTAAATCCCCTTGATGCAACACTGCGCGCCCGCCGCTGGGCCTCCTCACCAACTCCACAGGCATTCCCTGCCAAGACAACTGCTGCCAAAACTCCGGCCACCTGCGCTGGTGGTAGCCCAAGGAAATCGCCGCCGGTTGCCAAGTGTAAAATCGCAGAGTTGGCGGATTTTTGCCCGCTAGATGCTGTTCCAGCAGCCATTGGTCGATCGCCATCTGCACGCTACCAGACGCCGACAACAGTGGAATTAAACGCCATACAGAATTAGCCATCAGTCCCCAGTCCTGAGTTTGCACTCAATAATTCGCAGAATGTTTTAAAATTAGTAACAGTTTTTTGGGCCTGTCTTCTAAGTTGGTGCAAGTTTCACGCCCGCCGGTGCTTTAGAAATAAATAGAAAAAATAATCGCAGAACCATGAGCAACAGTGTAATTGTCATTAACGACGAAAAATTTGAAACAGAAGTCCTGAAAGCAGAGCAACCAGTGCTTGCCTATTTTTGGGCTAGTTGGTGCGGGCCTTGCAAACTGATCGCGCCTTCGGTAGACTGGGTGGCGGCCAACTACAGCGATCGGCTGAAAGTGGTTAAAATGGAAATTGACCCCAATCCTAATACTGTCAAGCAGTATAAAGTAGAAGGAGTCCCAGCTCTCAGGCTGTTTAAAAATGCCGAAGTAGTGCTTTCTCACGAAGGAGCTATTACTAAACAAACTTTGGTCAGTTTGCTCGACGCCCACTTATAAAGTTTGGAAATGATTCGGGAGTTTCCAACTCCCAAGTCACAATTATAGCAATCGCATTTTTTTTAAATCTCTCTATTTTCTCCTCGATATTCCTCTCTGACTCTGCGCCCTCTGCGCTCTCTGTGGTTAAAAAAAATCACCAATCAAATAAGAATGCAAGAACAAAATAAATAATAATAATTTATTAATATAAAAATATTCCTTAAACTTCCAAAAAGCTACAAAAAATATGCAATTTGCTAAACGTTTAGAGCCACTGAAATTTAATGTATTTGCCGATATGGATCGGGCAAAAGCTCAAGCTAGAGCAGCGGGGCAAAATGTGATTGACTTGTCTCTGGGTTCTTCGGATTTGCCGGCGGCTGCTCACATTACAGATGCGATCGCACATTCTCTGTCAGACACCAGCACCCACGGCTATTTGCTATTTAACGGCACAAGAGATTTTCGGGAAGCAGCAGCTATTTGGTACGAGCAAAAATTTGGGATTGCAGTCAATCCAGAAACAGAAGTGCTGCCGTTAATTGGCTCCCAAGAAGGCACGGCGCATATGCCTTTAGCTGTACTCAATCCGGGAGATTTTGCTTTGCTGCTCGATCCGGGCTATCCTTCCCACGCGGGCGGCGTGCATTTGGCCGGCGGTCAAATTTATCCGATGCCGATATTAGCAGAAAATGCGTTTTTGCCGATATTTGAAGATATTCCGACAGCAGTGCTGGCTCAGTCGAAGATGATGGTTTTGAGCTATCCTCACAATCCTACAACTGCGATCGCCCCGGTTGCTTTTTTTGAGAAAGCTGTGGCTTTTTGTCGAGAACATCAACTTGTTTTAGTTCACGATTTCCCTTATGTGGATTTGGTGTTTGACGATCGCAATTCTCTCATAGAGGCAGAGTCTGGTAACGAGGAAGAATATCGAAAATTGATGGCACCGTCAATTTTTCAGGCCGATCGAGATAAGAGTGTGGCGATCGAGTTTTTTACACTATCCAAATCCTACAGTATGGGAGGTTTTCGAGTCGGATATGCGATCGGCAATTCCGAACTAATTGCAGCGCTGCGCCAGGTAAAAGCCGCAGTGGACTTCAACCAATACCGAGGGATTTTGAACGGAGCGATCTCCGCATTAACCGGCCCCCAAGATACCGTCAGAACCAGCGTAGAAACCTTCAGAAAACGGCGGGATGCCTTTGTAAACGCGCTACAGGGCATCGGCTGGCAAGTACCCGTACCCCCCGCCACCATGTACGTCTGGGCGAAACTGCCGGAACCTTGGGCCCAAGATTCCGTAAAATTTTGCACTCAGCTAGTACAGAGTACAGGAGTCGCAGCTTCCCCCGGTGCCGGTTTCGGAAAATCAGGAGAAGGCTACGTGCGATTTGCCTTAGTCGAGTCGCCAGCAATTTTGGAAACAGCAGTTAGAAAAATTGCTGAGTTTCTAAATTGAGCGATGCAATCTGTGTCAACTTAACCTCAAACACCCTTGTGATACTTAAGCCCACCAGACTCGATCTTTGAGGCAGGGGTTAAAACCCCTGCCTCGCTGGGGGTTTTGAGATTTTTGGACATAGGATGAAAGACACGGCGTCTAAGTGCTTACCCGTAGCTCAAGATGGATGCAATTGCTAAAATAGTGTGATTTCTACCTAAAGGAATAGATATTTGCACGCAGTATCTGTCACAATCTCTTTTAAGAAATGTTAACGTGAGACATCTTGGGAATTACCAATTCCGCTCACCCACTCTAAAAATCCTTGAAGTGAATTCTGTCGGGGTAACGATTGTTCCGTAGCGGCGAGCGCACACCCGAAAAAGACCACACTGCCCAAAATTGCAATCAGCGGAAAAGGCTTGCCCAGCCCAAAGTCCCGCTGAAGGCGAGCTAACGGTCTGCTCTCGCGCCTGAGCATTTTTCCCACCGTCAGTTGTTTGAGACTAAAAGGATCGCGCACAAAATGACCGCTCCAGCTAATTACCATATGAGAATGGCAGTGGGGACAAGTGAATAGTCCACTGACCATCCCGACTGGGCCTACGACGCTAGAACGGTTGCAGATCGGGCAAGTGACAGAATGAGTGTTATAGGTGGGAGCGTTCATAACTGTTTTTCTTGATTAAAAAAAACTAACAAGTAATTGGTAGCCTGTGTTAACGCTTAAGGTATAGACCTTGAGAGGCACTTTTCCTTAATTCCTAGTTTACCGCTCCGATCGGGTCGATCGGAGCTCACTGCTTGGGAAAACCTTCAAAATGCCAACCCCCCAACGAGTGCAAGTCTGAAGCACAGGTGAGATTATATTGCAAGGGAGTTACGGTTATTCTGTTGTCGCGAATAGCTTGTACGTCTGTAGGAATATCATGCGGCACCGCCGAATCAGCGATTTCTTCTACATCTTCTAACAATTCCCCAGCCAGCCAATAATAAGTTTTGCCGCGCGGATCTGTGCGCTTTTGAAATATGTCGAAATAGCGGCGAATGCCTTGACGGGCGATCGCAACTCCGGTAATTTCTGCTTGCGTGACTGCTGGTATGTTGACATTCAACAGCACCGGTTTGGGCAGTGGCTGTTTTTCCAACTGCGACAGCAAGGTGACAGCGAAATCCACCGCCGGGCCAAATTCCTGGGAAGTATAGCTCGCGAGGCTGAAAGCAATGCTGGGAATGCCTTCCATAATTCCTTCCATTGCGGCCGAAACCGTGCCCGAACAGATGATATCCGTGCCTAAATTGGGCCCGTGGTTGATGCCGGAAAGCACAAAATCCGGCGGTTTGTCAAGTAAAGCCCACAAAGCAAGTTTCACGCAGTCGGCGGGAGTTCCCGAACAGGCCCAAGCTTGGACTGCTGGATCAAAAATAGATTCGACAATTTCGGCGCGGATGGGTTGGTGCAAGGTAAGGCCGTGGCCGGTAGCGGACCGCTCTCTGTCGGGACAAACAACGCTCACGTCGTGACCTGCGGCGGCGAGAGCGTTGGCGAGGCTGCGGATGCCTTGTGCAAAGATGCCGTCGTCGTTGCTAATTAAAAGTTTCATTGAAATTTTTATAGGCCTTATAACAATCTTAAACTAGATTCAACTAGGCAGATCGCTCTAACATCCAATTACCTATTACAAATTATCCGTAACTGCCATCAATCTAAAATCTAAAATCTAAAATCTAAAATCAACAAGCTGTCGAACCCAAATTGCGCTAAACTCAACTTGGCCCAAAACTGCCATCAATCTAAAATCTAAAATCTAAAATCTAAAATCTAAAATCAACAAGCTGTCGAGCCCAAATTGCGCTAAACTCAACTTGGATCAAAACTGCCATCAATCTAAAATCTAAAATCTAAAATCAACAAGCTGTCGAACCCAAATTGCGCTAAACTCAACTTGGCCCAAAACTGCCATCAATCTAAAATCTAAAATCTAAAATCTAAAATCAAAATGACTGTCCAGCTAAGCGACATTGAAACTCAACTAGAAATTCTCGGTCAAGAGTCCAAAAGTGCGATCGCCACTGCCAATACCCTCGAACAACTCGAACAGTTGCGCGTCGGCTACCTCGGCAAAAAAGGCCAACTCTCTCAAATTTTAGGGATGATGGGCAAACTGTCGCCAGACCAGCGGCCCAAAGTAGGTGCGATCGCCAATACAGTCAAAGAAGCCCTGCAAGCCGATTTAGAGGACAAGCGCGCCGCCCTCCAAACCGCCCAAATTCAAGCCAAATTAGCCTCAGAAACCATCGATGTCACCATGCCGGGGATTTTTCGCCCCCAAGGCCGCGTTCACCCCTTAAACGCCGTCATAGACCGCGCTCTCGATATCTTTGTCGGCCTCGGCTACACCGTCGCCAACGGCCCGGAAATGGAAACAGATTATTACAACTTTGAGGCGCTCAACACCCCGCCCGACCACCCAGCGCGGGATATGCAAGATACGTTTTACCTACCAGGCGGCGACTTGCTGCGGACTCAGACATCATCGGTGCAAATTCGCTACATGGAACAGCACAAACCACCGATTCGGATTGTCTCTCCCGGCCGCGTTTACCGCCGCGATACTGTCGATGCTACTCACGCAGCAGTCTTCCACCAAATTGAACTTTTAGCAATTGATGAAGGTCTGACATTTACTGACTTGAAAGGCACAATTAAAGAGTTTTTGCGGCAAATGTTCGGGCAAGATTTGCCGATCCGTTTCCGCACGAGTTACTTTCCCTTTACCGAACCTTCTGCCGAAGTTGATTTGCAGTGGAACGGCAAATGGCTGGAAGTTTTGGGCTGCGGAACTGTCGATCCGAATGTTCTTAAAGGAGTCGGTTTAGATCCAGAAAAATATACTGGGTTTGCGGCCGGTTTTGGTGTCGAGCGGTTCGCAATGGTACTTTATGAAATCGACGACATTCGCCGGGTTTATGCTAGCGACTTGCGCTTTTTGCGGCAATTTTAAAGAATAGTTTGGGGTATGTTCTACAAACCCTCTAGAGATTTTGCTTGACCTACATCAATTTTGCAGTTTCAAGTAAGCAGACAAGAGCGACATAACCATAAGATATGGTGGGCGGGTGAGTACAAGTAACTCTTGCTATCCGACTTCTTTCAGGTCAAAACCCGCCCCCTCACATCAGTTTATTCATGCCCGCTTACTTAAGTAGACAAGGGCTTTGCACTTACCTACTTATTGATGGTCTAATTGCTAAAAACATCCTTGATGCTGTCAACAGCGCGCTCTACAGCATTCTTGGTATTATCTACTGCTTCCTGAGTCCGAGCTGAATCTTCCGATGCTCTTTTCTCAATTGTGGCCGCATCTTTCTTAGCTTTGCGCTCTACGACACTACCATCCTCCGATGCTCGATCGACTTTAGCAGCATTTGTTTTGGCAGTTTCCTTAACCTTCTCTTCTGTATCTCGGATGAAGTTCTTGGCTCGTCCAGCATCTTTGCTGGCTTTTTCTTGAACCGCATCGCCCGCATCTGCTGCTGCGATCGAGTTTACAGCAGGATATGCCATTGCTGCGGTGTTGGAGAAGAACGCACCAGACCACACGAAGGCCATCGCTGACACGCAAAGCGCAGTTGTTGCCATCCAGCGCGCCACAGTCGAAAGCCGTTTCGTAAAAGAATTCAGTTTCATACAATACACAATCAGATATGACATTCTATTTCTACTCGATCGGAGCGATCGGCTGAACCGTTCTCTAGAGAGAGGTTATCCGTCAACGAACGGTTAAAAAATTTCCCTCTTTTGATAGATGGAAGCAACGAAGGTCAGTCAATTTTAGATTTTAGATTTTAGATTTTAGATTTTAGATTTTACTCCCCAGCCGCCATTTGGAATCTTGAACTTTGGTGAGCCGATTGTAAATTTTAGATTAAAAATTAAACAATTGATATCGATTCCGGTGCAACCGGAATCGATATGAAACCGCCTTGGGGCGGGTGGCGTGAATGTAGTTCACTCAGTTGAAATATGCTGTATTTACGAATAGGTTGTTTCCGAGATTGTGTGTGGGATATCAACATATAATACTTAACAAACAACTAATGACTAATCACAATTTAGTAAAAAAGTCAATACAGTTTCATCGATTCCCTTTAGTTTCAAAGGCTTATATTTAACAATGCGATTTTCCTCAACATAGTCTGCAACCGCCGCCGAAATTAGCACCGTGTTGGGTTGCGCCACCTCTTGCAAGCGGGCGGCAATATTTACGCTCGGCCCGATCGCAGTATAATCCGATCGGTCGGGGCCGCCAAACATCCCCACCACCGCAGTACCCTGGTGAATTCCGCAGCGAAACCGCACCGGAGGCATCCCATTTTCCCCAACAATTCCCTGCTCCAACCAGCCCTGGTTAAGCTCCTTGAGAGCTCGCAGCATTTGCCCAGCAGCAGCTATAGCGCGGCGTACTTGCTCGTTAGGCGTTAGTTCCTCCGGCGCGCCAAAGAAAGCCATTACCGCATCTCCAACAAACTTGTCCACCGTACCGCCACTGTCAAAAATAGCCTTAGTCATTGCTGCCAAATATTCATTCAAAAGCTCAGCTACCCGGCGCGATCGCAGGGTATTTGCCATTTCAGTAAAACCGACAATATCGCTAAACAAAATAGTAATCAATCGCGGTTCGGGGCGCAAATCCAGCGCCAAATCTCCAGCGGCTGCGGCCTTCACCATCGACGGCGGCAAAAATCGGCGCAGCACCGATTCAGTTAAATAACTGTTCAACTGCTGCACTCGGCGCTCGTTTTGTTTGAGGGCGATCAAATTCCGCACTTCTGCCAACAATTCTCGATCGTTAAAAGGCTTGGACAAATAAGCATCCGCACCCCTTTCTACTCCTTCAATTCGAGTATCTTCATCGGCTTTAGCAGTCAGCAAAATTGCCGGAGTTCCCTGCAATTCCTCATCCTCTCGAATCATCTTAATCAAATCCAATCCCGAAATCAAAGGCATCATCAAATCAGTTATAATTAAATTAGGGTGACGTTTTTTAGCCACGGCAAATCCTTCTTCTCCGTTGCGCGCCAGCAAAACTGCAAAGCCGGAATCTCGGAGAATTGCCGATACATAAAAGCGCAAATCCGGATTGTCGTCAACCACCAAAACCGTTCCCACTGCTGTTTCCGATCTGAGCGATTGGAGCGCCTCAAAGTTATAATTTTCAACCTCATTTTCCGATAAATCCGCCTCAACATCTGCCAGTTCCACCGCAGCTTTGGATGAGTGAAACTCCGCAGGTATTTCTAGTACCTGTTCCGGGGGCAAGTGAGTCGAACCGAAGTGCAGCCAAACGGTAAAAGTAGTACCTTCACCGTAAACTGACTCAACTGAGATTTGACCGCCGTGGAGTTCGACTAATTCTTTTACAAGTGCCAAACCTAAGCCGCTGCCTTCGTAGGAACGGCTAGCTGAACCTTCGGCTTGATGAAACCGCTCGAATAAATAGGGAATTTGTTCCGTGCGAATGCCGATACCCGTGTCTTTTACTTGCAACAAGCAGTGAGCGCCGGCAGATTCAACTTTGAGAGTGATAGTTCCACCTTCTGGGGTAAATTTGACAGCATTTGACAGCAGGTTGTAAATAACTTTGTCAAATCTTTCCAAGTCCAAATAAAGTAAAGGACATTCTTGCAGTTGGGTAATTAAGTGCAGTCCTTTTTTCTCGCAGTAGGCGCGGAACGACTCTGCGGTAGAGTAACAGAAACCGACTAAATCGCAGGGGCGGAAACTCGGCTGCATCCGTCCGGCATCGAGCCGCTGCAAGTCCAGCAGTTGATTTACCAAGCGCAGGAGGCGGCGGGAATTGCGCAAAGCGATTACGGCTTGTTCGTAGGGCAAGTCTTCTTGGCGCCTGCAAGCTGATTCTAGAGGGCCGATAGTTAGAGTTAGAGGCGTGCGGAACTCGTGGGAGATATTTTGGAAAAATTCGGTTTTGAGCCGATCGGCTTCCAGAAGCCGTTCTGCCTGCTGTCTGGTAGTCTGGTAGAGGCGCGACTGCTGCACGGCTAGAGCAGCTTGAGTTGCGACTATTTGAGCCAGGTCAATGTCTGAGATGTTCCAGCGGCGGATGCTGTGATTTTGGCGCAGGGAAATGCTGCCGATGATTTTGCCTTCTGAGAGTAAGGGAACGACTAACAGGGCGCGGGCTGGCGATCGAACTTGCAGTTCTGTAACATTTAATTCGGGGTGTTCGTGGAGATCTTCGATCGCCACCGGTTCTTTTGATACCATAACTTGCAATAACACCGGATTGCCCCGAATCGGCACCAAAGACTGTGGCAAAGAAGGATGGGCAAAAACCCAGGCGCGAGTGTTATCAGCAGCATCACCCGAAGCCGTGTCGTAGCCCAGAGGGTTGGCAACTACCTCTGGATTGTCAATAAAACCCGGTTCTACAGCAACGGTATCCCTATGCGTGTCGTATAGCCCCACGCATTGGACGTATTCATCATCTTCTGTCCACAGAGATAGGGCGCAGCCGTCAACTTGCAAAGCTTGGCCGAGTTGTTGAGTAATCGCTGCAAAAATATTTTGGGGATCGAGACTCGATCGAATTGCCGTAGTAATAGTATTGACTAATGCCTCGCGCTTGGCCAGCGCCCGCACCCGTTCGTAAGCCCGGGCTTGAGAAAGCGCCAAAGCCGCTTGGTCTGCCACCGTAATTACCAACTGTACCTCGTGGTCTTGCCAGTGGCGCGGTTGCTCGAACTGGTGCAGCGCCAAGACTGCCATCAGTTCCATTTTGTAAAACAGCGGTACGATCAAGCTCGATCGAATATTCGCAGCTTCGTAAGCCTGCTGTCGTTGCTGATTATCCCAGTTTAAAACTCGATCGTCAGTTTGGGCATCTTGAATCACCTCCACATCCAGAGTTTCCCAAACCAAATCCGGCAGCAAATCTGGGGAGAGTTCTGCTGCACAAGCATCTCCGGGCGTGACTTCCTCATCGCCCCCCAAACCTTTAGTTCCGGCTTTCTGGTAAACGAACCACTCATCAGCCACCCGGCCGTCTTGGAACGGCCGCAGCAGACAGCAACTCACCTCAAACATCTGCCCGACAGTTTCCACAATTCTTTGCAGCATTTGCTGGTAATTGGGAGCCGATCGGATAGTATTGGTAACGGCATAAAGCAGCGATTCTTGGCTCAAAGCACGGCGCAGTTCATTGGTGCGCGTTTTCAGAAGATTGTGAGTCTCAACAGCTTGACTGACAAGATTTATCAGCTCTTGAGCATCCCAAGGCTTGGTAACGTATTTGAATACTTTGCCAGCGTTAATAGCTTCAACTAAATCTTCAACATCCGTATAGCCAGTTAAAATAATTCGGATCACGTCGGGGTACTGAGCCGCCGTCAGGCTGAGAAACTCCGTACCGCTCATTTTTGGCATTCGCTGGTCGGAGATGATCACCGCAACTTCTCCCTCTTTTGCCAAAATTTCGAGAGCAGCGGGACCAGATTCGGCTCTGAGCACTTTGTAGTCTCGATGGAAGGTGCGGTAAAGCAAGTCGAGGTTATCCGGTTCGTCATCGACGATCAGAATTTTTAGCTTAGGATTTTCTTGGGAATTCATGCACCGTTCTCCTGTGCCCCAGGGCTGTTCGATTTAATAAGTCTGATTAAAGGAAGAATTCGCCGATTTAAATTGCTGAAGTCATACCATTTTCGATTTTCGATTTTCGATTTTCGATTGCGATTGACTGATGACATAAGGGTTGGTATTTTGCCTAGAGTGCCATTATTTTTGGAAAATGGTATCACAATAATTCGTGGACATGAAGTTGTTGTGAGTATGCGAGGCAAGCATCAACCTTGATTTTTGATGTCTGGGTTTTCAATTCGGAATTCTTCTGAGCCACAGTTATCTGTCGTGCACCCCAATTTTATTATTTAATGATATTCACATAAACTCGTCTCCCGATAATTTTCTTTCACCCGTTATCTTTATGCAGCAGGAGAGCAAACACAAATCTGGGCATTTTAACTGCCGTCTGGATATCTCAGAATACATAGGAATAACCGTCCTGATTGTGAGTTGATTTGCCAAATTTATGTTTGAGCCTGGCTCCTGGGACTATTTTATTTGGTATGTGAAAGCTGCCCGCAGCAAGATACAATAGACAACCAACATCTTCGCCTGTGTTTTTTCCCACAAGTAACAGCAACTTTAACAGTCAGCCAATGATACCGACCACAATCCGGCGTCGATCCCCTGACTGATATTTCGGGGTGGCCCACAGACCACAGAGGTGTCTGTGGGAGTGACGCAATTGCTGTACCATTTTAGTTAGACTTGCACTTTTTTCCCCGATCTCGGAATTTTTTCTGCCTCCTGCAGACCAACGCCCAAGCCAATTACTGTGGCGAAACACCGCAAGAGCGAGCATCCATCTGTTAATCTTAGCTAGGGATGTACTCTGTGGAAACCTATCAGTCGATTTTAGATTTTAGATTTTAGATTTACTCCACAGATGAATCGCGGAGCTTGAACTAGGGTCTAAAATTTTGATCTCTCCACGACCAGTGTCGGTGGCGTATATCATCGGTTTTTGGGCGGGGTCAATCAGCTCGATCGAGGTTTTGAAGGTCTCGCTCGCGCGCAGCAGAGTATCGAACCGACGGGGAAAACCCCTGCAGACTGTTTTCAGGCATCCAAATTTAAATTAGGAGGTAGGAAAAGTACCCCCTAGCTCAACAGGTAAAGCCGGTTCGATCGAGGACGGGCGATGGATTGCCCAGAACTGCTGAAAGCTGGGGTGCCAGGCAGGGGGGCGGCGGGTAACATCCGACACGCCAGCGCGCCCGGTGTTAGTCTGATAAGTCGTTGAGTTTTTCAACTACCGCTTGACGGATAAATTATATTCGATCGGGTATTTCCGTAAGCAGAGAGCGGTAGGATTCCGAGAACCTGACCTTAAAACCTTTGTGATTGTTTTTAATACCTTGCCCCCTAAGCTGTCGCGAATTTAATTTGTAAGCTACTGTTTACTGAAACTCTTGTGCTGCCGGTCCAAAGCGAGAGATTAAGCTTCAAGTTAAAGCCCAAATAGCTGATCCACAAATCTAGTATTATCGGATGAGTTTGATTCTTTCAGAACTAGAGTATTAAAGGCTCAAAATTTTCCATTTACCTCAAATACTACTTAAAGTCAAACACAAAAAAATGTAATTTAATCTGGATAATAAACTATGCCTATAAGTTACGTTATAAGATTCAGTATAACATCAGTAAATTTTCTAAGAGGGTAGCTTAGAAACCAGCGTAAAAAAATTAATATAGTGGCCTGGCATTGTGAATCCTTCATTTTTTTCCTCACCATCTCACCAACAACAAACTCCCGGACTTTCTGGTTTTTCGATCCGGGTGGCTGCGCCCAACGACTTAACGCAGCTAGCTGATATTTTAGCCATGAGCTTTCACTCCCGCGAGGGGTTTGTAGAATGGGTGTATCCAGTGTTACGTTTGGGCATTTACGAAGATTTAAAAAATCGACTGCGTTCTAAGGCCGAACATTACATTTGTCTGGTTGCTGAGCTAGTCTCGCGCGACGAGGGAACGCAGAATTATCGATCGCACCGAGCTCAGCGCATGGCAGGAACAGTAGAAATGGCTCTGCGTTCTCGCTTTCCTTGGCAAATCCCTAATTCTGACTATCCTTATTTGTCGAATTTAGCCGTTCACCCCGACTATCGGCGGCAGGGGGTTGCTCAACAATTGCTCAGCAACTGCGAGGAGACAGCCAGAGAATGGGGATTTTCTGAGATTTACCTCCACGTTCTGGAAAATAATCACGCGGCGCGACAGTTGTACTATCAGGCCGGCTATCGCTTGCAACAGGTGGATTGGAATTGGACTGGTTGGCTGTTCGGCCAGCCGCGCCGCCTGTTTTTACGCAAGCAGATTTCGCTATCTTAAAGTAAGTATTGGAATTGATCGTGGGGAATTGGGACGAAGCAGGAAAAAGGAAAAACTAGCTATCCGTGTATCTTTGACTTCCGAATTGTGAATCAATGGAATGGGTATGAGGAATTAGTGATGAATTTTAGTTTGCTCTTAAGCGCGATCGCACAACACACTAAAATTATTTGGTAGTAAACACTTGAGCTACTAACCTTTGTGTACCTGGGAACACCTGAAAAACCCCATACAAAGTTAGATCGACTCCGGTAGCCTTGTCTGCAGTAAAAGCTCGTCAATAATCATAGAGAGTGCAACAGAAATTTATCTAATTTATCTGCGTTAATCTGTGTTTATCTGCCCTCATCTGCGGTTGAAAAAAGATAATTTATCCAACCGCACATGACAAGGGATTGACGCCGCTAAAGATAATAGACTTATCAATAATTCCGAGGCTAACAAATTTGATATTATACCAAATCCGGCTTGAATACACCTTAATTTTTTAGCATTTTAGAAAGGGACAAAAGGCAACTGTAATAGCGATGTCAAGGGCAGAGTGCTACACAGTTTCTAACCCAGATTGAGTCTTGTGAGGAACGCCACAGAAGTTCTGATCTGCTGTGGCGTTTTGTTTGTCAAAACAGGAGACTTTCGCCACCAATTCTAGAACTCAGAGAGATTTGGTAGGAAATCCGATGAGCCGATCGCCCCCTGAACCCCAACCAGATTCGCTAAAACCCGATCGGTGCCTGCTACTTGCAGCAACGTACCGTTCGGAGTGGCGCTAAATTGCAACTGCTGGAAACTCAGCCCGTCGGTCAAAACAAACTTATCGACGCCTACCTCGAAGTTAATCACAGTATCAGTGCCGCCCTCACCATTCAACAAAAATCGATCGCTCCCAACACCTCCAATTAAAGTATCGTCGCCCAAGTCGCCAAACAGCCAGTCATCTCCAGCGCCCCCATTGAGCAGGTCGTTATCTTTACCCCCAATTAGGGTATCGCTGCCAGCATCTCCGTTGATAGTATCTTGACCTTCGTTGCCGTAAAGCAAGTCATCGCCATCACCGCCGTTGATGCAGTCTTGCTGGTCGTTTGCCCCCACCGAGACACCCCGGTTATCAGCACGATCGCCATAGATGGTATCGCTGCCCTCGCCACCGCAGAGTTCATCGCTGCCGTCACCGCCGTAAATCAAGTCGTCGCCCCGATCTCCCTGTATGAGGTCGTTAGCTTTGCCGCCGTAAATCAAGTCGTTGTCTTGACCGCCACTGATGGTATCTTCAGCTTCATCGCCGAACAGCACATCAGCACCGATGCCACCAAAGAGCAAGTCCTCGCCGCCAACATCTTTAGCTCGACTGCGAGCACCGCCGTACATGGTGTCGTCGCCGCTGTCGCCGACAAGGGTATCAGAGCCGAGTTCGCCCCAAATCAGGTCATTATCTTTGCCACCCCAAACACAATCATTGCCTTTACCTGCTTGCACGGTATCATTACCGTGGCCGCCACCGATGATGTCGTTGCCACTGCCACCAAACAGGAAGTCTTGTTCCCCGATATCCCCGATTGACTGGGAACTGCCACTGTCGCCGAGCAGAGTATCGGCTCCTTCGCCGCCGTAGAGGGTATCGGAGCCTAATTGACCGTAGATGATGTCATTGCCTTTACCTCCGTAAGCGCGATCGTTATCTTTGCCTGCAACCAGCGTATCGTTGGCTTGTTGACCGTTGAGGAAGTCGTTACCGAAGCCTCCGTACAGCAAGTCGCGTCCCTGGGAGTCGCTGGCTCTTCGATCGCGGATGCCCCCAAACAAGCTGTCGGAGCCGATGCCCCCAAACAACGTATCGGAGCCGAGTTCGCCCCAAATCAGGTCATTTTCTTTACCTCCAAGGGCAATATCGTCACCTTTGCCGCTATGGATGGTATCGTCGCCCTCGTTGCCGTTAATGATGTCTGCACCCTCGCCTCCAAAAATCAAATCGCGAGCATCGTCAGGACTCTGGGAGTTGTTCTGCCCGGTGTCTCCGAGAATCGTATCCGCACCTCGATCTCCAAATAGGTTGTCAGAGCCTAAGTCCCCGGCAATCCAGTCATTCTGTTTGCCTGCGAATACGATATCGTTGCCCTCGTCTCCGTAAACAATATCGGTGTCAATGCCACCAAAAATCCTGTCATTGTCTTCGTTGCCGTAAATTTCGTCCGCGCCATCTTCACCTAAAAGCAGGTCGTTGCCTTCAAAACCGACAATTTTTTGGTTGCCTTTGGTGTCTACGATGAAGTCATCGCCGTCGGTTCCTTTGGTGGTTTTTCCCTCTGAAAATTGTGAAATAGGCCGGACAAATCCAACTGCGGGTGGTTGCTGCGGGGGCGCAAAGGTAATTCCCGGTTTTTCAATAATGGGCTGACACAAACAGTCGGTATCTGGTTCCCCGATCGGATTTGAGATGATCGGCGATGCCGGCGTTGGTGTGGGGCTTGGCGCCACCGGCCGCAAGATAGCGACAACAGTAGCGACAGCGGGACTGGAGGCGCCACTGTTGTCTGTGGCGCTGTAGGTGAAATTG
This sequence comes from Microcoleus sp. Pol14D4, assembly GCF_036701245.1. Lineage (NCBI taxonomy): Bacteria > Bacillati > Cyanobacteriota > Cyanophyceae > Oscillatoriales > Microcoleaceae > Microcoleus > Microcoleus sp. Pol14D4. The sequence continues at coordinate 1,047 of NZ_JAUBQM010000044.1, read as the reverse complement.
GCTCCTGTAAAGTTGCCAGTTGTTTGGAAAAATAGTTGCTGCAACTGTTCTGGCGTCAGAACTTGACCTGCTGTCACCGGTACACCGCCGTTGGCTGGGTCTCCTAAAAACAGCACGGCTTGGTCTGGTGAGGGCAGGGTGTTGATGGTGTAAGAGACGATCGACCCGTCGGGGTCGCTGCCTCCCAATCCGGTGACTAACTGGCTGCTGTTGGGTCCGAGGTTGGAGTTGGCATTGTTGGCAACTGGTGGTTGGTTGTCAGTTGGAAGTATGGCCGCCACCGTAGCGGCTGCAGGACTGGATGCGCCGCTGTTGTCTGTGGCGCTGTAGGTGAAATTGGCTCCTGTAAAGTTGCCAGTTGTTTGGAAAAATAGTTGCTGCAACTGTTCTGGCGTCAGGACTTGACCTGCTGTCACCGGTACACCGCCGTTGGCTGGATCTCCTAAAAACAGCACGGCTTGGTCTGCTGGAGGCAGGGTGTTGATGGTGTAAGAGACGATCGACCCGTCGGGGTCGCTGCCGCCCAATCCCGTGACTAACTGGCTGCTGTTGGGCCCGAGTCTGGAGTTGGCATTGTTGGCAACTGGTGGTTGGTTGTCAGTTGGTGTGGGAGTTGGAGTTGTGGGAGTTGGTGTGGGAGTTGGAGTTGTGGGAGTTGGTGTGGGAGTTGGAGTTGTGGGAGTTGGTGTGGGAGTTGGTGTGGGAGTTGGTGTGGGAGTTGGTGTGGGAGTTGGCACTATCAGTCCATTCACACTAGCGGTAGCGGGTGGACTGATAGCACCGCTGTTGTCTCTGGCGCTATAAGTGAAATTGGTTCCTGTAAAGTTGCCCGTTGTGAAGAAAAATAGTTGCTGTAACTGTTCTGGCGTCAGGACTTGGCCTGCTGTCACCGGTACGCCGCCGTTGGCTGGGTCTCCTAAAAACAGGACGGCTTGGTCTGCTGGGGGCAGGGTGTTGATGGTGTAAGAGACGATCGACCCGTCGGGGTCGCTGCCGCCCAATCCCGTGACTAACTGGCTGCTGTTGGGCCCGAGGCTGGAGTTGGCA
>NZ_JAUBQM010000201.1:0-1227 GCF_036701245.1 Microcoleus sp. Pol14D4 | reverse complement strand
ATAATATTTTTTTGGAAATATGTGTTATTTTTGACGCTCAGAGGACAACTTCATCATACCATAGTTCAGCAACGCCGCAGAGCTTAATGAACTCGCATTTGACCCATCACTATTGGTTCACTTTCGCCAAAGAATTAGTCCGAACTTAATTAATAAAGTGAACGAACGCATGGTCGAAAAAATGCGCTCCATCACCGAGCGAGCGTCAAAACTGAAAAAAAAAAGAATTCGGACGCAAAAAATGAGTCACTCAATCGAGGAAAGTTGATCGTAGATGCAACCTGTGCCCCAGCCGACATTACCTATCCGACCGACTTAGGACTATTAAACAAAGCCAGAGTTCATACCGAAAAAATTATAGATATCCTGTATAAACAGATCAAAGGTCAAATCCCGAAAAAACCAAGAACCTACCGTAATCTCGCCCGAAAAGATTACTTATTAATAGCCAAACAAAGAAGACCATCCCGCAACAAAAAAAGACAGGCAATTAAAAAACAACTTCAATATATCACAATACGGTTTACTTAAGGTCGAACAAGCGGTACACTAAGTATGATGTATAAAAAAGTAAATCAAGTATAGTGCCGTACAAAAAATTATTATTAGAATCTCCCAAGCTCAAAAGTAGCGAGATATTCAAAGCAATAGAGATAGCAATTCCATCAACAGAAATAGAAGTGGCTATCCTGAAAACAAAAGTAAGAGAAAAACGGCATCGTGCGCTACCATCACAACTGGTAGTATGTTTGATCGTAGCAATGAGCTTATGGTCAAAAGACTCAATGCGCGACGTACTAAAGAATCTGATTGATGGGCTTAATGAAGTCTGGTTGAAAACAGGTAAATATTGGAAAATTCCGTGCAAGGCAGCTATTACTAAAGCCAGGAAAAGATTAGGGCCAGTTGTAATGAGCCAGTTATTTCATCAGTTAGTACGACCAATGGCGACAACTGAAACAGTGGGAGCTTTTCTGAATGGATTGAGAGTTGTAGCAATAGATGGAACCTGCGAGTGACCTCCCAGACAGTGATGAAAATGCCAGAGTTTTTGGCCGTCCAGGTAGCCGTCCAGGTACAAGAGCTGCTTTTCCCTTTCGCCTTATTAGTTATTTTAGTAGAAGCAGGAACTCATTTAATATTTGATGCTTTATACCAATTCACTATGAAGATACACTAAATGAGGCTGATGTCTTTCTGGTTGGAACTATATCCTTAGCGTTATAT